>JANNQE010001423.1:0-5184 GCA_031441625.1 Planctomycetia bacterium | reverse complement strand
TTCGGTCCTTATCATCTCCATCACTTTTTTCATCCTCTTCGTCCGTGTCCGGTTCTGTTGGTCCGACCCGAGGTGGGGTCGGCGGTCAAACAGAAAATCGTTACGTCTTCGACCGCCTCGCGGCGGGTGATCGCGACCTTCCCATTGAACGAGTCGAGCATCGCCCGACCCACCGTCATAAGGGTCCACTCCGGCTTGCTGGCGGCTCACTCGAAGATGTCGAGAATCGGCGTGCCGGTGCTGAGTGGTTTGGTCAGCCCCTGCGAGGTGGCCTTCGCCTCGTAGGGCACGCCGAGGGCGTGGAAGATGGTGGCGCTGAAGTCTTGCGGGCGGACGGGTTTGTCTTTCACGTAACTCGCCGTCTTGTCCGACTGGCCGTACACGATGCCTCCCTTGATGCCGCCGCCGGCCAGCATGGACGAGTAACATTGCGGCCAGTGCTGCCGACCGGGGTTCTCACCGGGAATGATCTTGGGCGTGCGGCCGAACTCGCCCGTCACGACCACCAGCGTGTTCTCGAGCATCCCGCGATCCGTCAAGTCCGAGAGCAGCGCCGACAGGGCGACATCCAGCCGCGGCAGGCAGAAGCCCATGCCGTAGGAGCCGTCGCCGAAGGCGTTGCCCATGCCCATGTTGCTGCCGTGCATGTCCCAACTGGAACTGGGCGGCCCGCCGAGTTTGTCCGTCGCCGACTTGCCCACCCACCCGTTCACGGTCACGAACCCGACGCCGGCCTCGACCAGCCGGCGGGCGAGCAGCAGGTTCTGCCCGAGCGGATTGCGGCCGTATCGGTCGCGGGCCTTCGGGTCTTCGCGGTCCACCTCGAACGCCTTGCGGGTGTCGGGCGACTCGGACAACTCGAACCCCCGCTTCTGGATGCTCACCCAATCGTGGTGGGCCTTGCTGCTCTGGCCGAGGTGGTCGAGTAGCTCCCGCCGGTCGGCGCTCCGCTCCAGGCCGACGACGGCCGACAGCGAGTCCGGGGCCTTGAAGCCGGGGGTGGCCGGGTTCTTCTCGGCGTCGCCGACGAACATGGGGGCGTAGGGTGCGCCCAGGTGCCCGCCGGTGGCCAGGTTCGGCGCGCAGAACACCGGGTCGCCGACGCACTTGATGAGCCACACGTAGGACGCCATGCTCTTCTCGCTCGGCCGCGCCTTCGCCAGCAGCGACCCCAGATAGGGCGAGTCGGCCGGCGCGTCCGACTGCCCGCTCAGCAGGTTGTGCATGGCGTCGAAGTGGTTGCTGATGTTGCCTGGGTGGGTCATCGAGCGGATGAGGCACAGCTTGTCGGCCTGCTTGGCCAGTTGAGTGTGCATCTCGTTGATCCGCATCCCCGGCACACTCGACGCGCCCGGCTTGTACGGCCCGCGGAAGTCCTCCGGCGCGTCCGGCTTCATGTCCCACGTGTCGATGTGGCTCGGCCCGCCGCACAGCAGGATGAAGATGCACGACTTGCCGTTCGCCTTGGGCGAGCCGGACGACGGCACCTTGGCGGCCACGGTTCCGGGCAGGCCCATGGTGAGGGCGGCGGCCCCGCCGAGTTGCAGCAACCGACGGCGGGTCATCATGGCGGACATGGACGTGGCCCCAGGGAATTGGGAGCGGGAGGAAGGCTGGTCAGACAGTACCACCACTCGCCCCGCGGTGCAAATGAAGAATCGGGCGGATGGCGGGGAGCGTGGCCGGCGGGTAGAATGGCGTCACTGCGAGAGGGCCGCCGATGACTGCGACCGAACCGACCACCGCCGATCTGCTCAGCACCCTCTCGCCGGAGGCGAAGGACGAGTTGCTCGTCGCCCTGCTCCGGGAGTTGATGCAGATTCAAGGTGATCAGGGCCAACTCTCGCTCGTCACCGAACAGGGCGAGTTCATCGGCACTTTTCTACCGCCGGCGGTGGTGAAAGCTCAAAGCGACGCGGCGCTCACAGAAATGCCGCCGAATGTGCGGGAGGCGATGACCCGCCCGTTACCGCCGGACTTCGACCCGGACAACTCGTACACCGCCGAGGATTTGGACGAACTCAGCCGTCAGCGGACTCAGAAATCGAGGTGATGATCACCTTGCGGCCGGCTTTGCGGAAGAACGACCGCGGAATCTCATGGATTACGAACCGCACCCAGGTGTCGGTCGAGAACCGCCAGTGAAAGTGTGACTGTTCACCCCGCTCGATTCGCTTCACCCCGGCCGGTTCACCATTCGTCCGTACCAACTCGGCGAACAACTCATCCCGGAGAAGTTTCGCCATGTCGGGGCTGCCGGTCGGCGGCTGGCTGTGACGGGCCATCCACACCTCGTACTCGGCTCGCGCGTAGTCGTGAATCTTGACCGTGACAGTCATGGCGTCTCTCCAACTCCTGACCATCAGGATACAACCCCCGCGGCGAGGGCCGCGGCCTTCGCCACCTCGGCCGCAATCGGCGTTCGCTTGTAGCGGTAAACGCCTTCGCCGAGCGCGAACTCGTCCTCCTCGTCGGCCCGGTTCGCCTCCCCCACGGCCAGCACGAACTGCCCCGGAATGCCCCGCTTCAGCCGCTTGTAGTGGTCGGCCAGGTTCACCTTTCGCCAGAAGCCGATCATCTCCACGAACACCTCCTTGCCGGTCGGCGTGTGCGTCAGTTTGAAGTCGGGCACCCACGTCGTGCCGTCCACCGGCATCGGGGCCGGGTCGGATGAAATCAACCAGTCGCTCACCCCACTCTTGAAGTTGTCCTCGAACATCGTCACCTCCCGCGGGGTGTGGACGCCGAAGTCGGGCAGGTGCGAGCGGAGGCCGTCGGTGCCGCTCAGGGTGAACAGCTTCTCCTTGCGGTCGGCCCCCCACCGCACGGTCGCCTTCAGGTCGAACGCCCGGCAGTGCAGCAGCGCCGGCAGGAACAGAGCCAGTTGCAGCCCGTACTTCTGCGTGGACGAGAACAAACTCAGCGGGCCGTCGAGCCGGAGCGAGTACCCGTTGCCGCCCTCGTTCCGAATCGAGCAGATGAGCCGGTGAAACTTGACGGCACGGAACAGTTGGCGGAAGCGGGCGGGCGTCTCGCCCCACACCTTCACTTCCATGTCGGTGCATCGCAACAGCACCGCCTGGGCGAGCGCCACGTTGTACCGCCGCAGCAGCCACTCGGCGGTGGTGTCGTCGAACTTGATGACCTTCTGTTCGTCCTTCAAGTCGGCGAATAGGCCCACATCGACTTGCTCGGCGGTGATGGCCAGTTCGGTCGCCACCTGCTCCAACACGGCGGCGCGGTCGAACGGCTTGCCCGCCTTGATCGCCTCCGCCCGGTACTCTGCCGCCGCTTTGAACACGTGCTCCCGCACCTGGTCCGGGGCGATGGTGGACGCCACCTCGAAGTCGCAGCGGTCTTCCAGCAGCTTGGCGATGCCCTGATGTACGAGCTGCGTGGGGCCGTCGCCGACCAGATCGGCCAGCGCTTCGGTCAACTCACCCCGCGTGCGGCCGGGCACGTCGCGGAACACCAGCAGCAGTTGCTCGGCCACGCCAAGCCAGTGGTCGGAGTGGCCGTCCAGGTACTGCGGCACGAGTTTGTTGCGGACGTACCGCACGCGAACCTGTTTCCCCGTCAGCATGGCTGTTGCCCCGGCGTGTCGAAGCCGTCACAATACCAACACTCTCTCCCACGGTGAATGGCCATGCGGTCGAGCGCTTTCGCACTGCTCCTGCTTCCCGTGGTCGCGTCGGCGGCCGACATCGACTTCAACCGCGACGTGCGGCCGATCCTATCCGACCGCTGCTTCAAGTGCCACGGCCCGGCCACGCAGAAGGCGAAAGTGCGGCTCGACTCGCTTGACCACGCCAAGAAGAAGGACGCCATCGTACCCGGCCACTCGGGCGAGAGCGCGGTGATGAATCGAGTCACGTCGAAAGACGAGAAGGAGCGGATGCCGCCCGCCGACAGCGGTCCACCCCTGACCGACGCCCAAGTGAAGACGCTGAAAGCGTGGATCGACGCCGGTGCGAAGTACGAACCGCACTGGGCGTTCGTCCCCCCGCGTCGGGGGGAAGTCGCAAGTAGCAAGTATCAAGGAGCAAGTCAGAACCCCATTGACGGGTTCGTCTTCTCCCGGCTGGAGAAGGCCGGCATCAAGCCCTCTCCGCAGGCCGACAAGCCCGCTCTGCTCCGTCGGGTGTACCTCGACCTGATCGGCCTGTTGCCCACGCCCGCTGACGTGGAGGCGTTCGAAAAAGACGACGAGCCCGACGCCTACGCCAAAGTGGTGGACAGGCTGCTGGCGAGCGACCACTACGGCGAACGACAGGCCCGCCACTGGCTCGACCTCGCCCGGTACGCCGACAGCAACGGGTACACGGTGGACGGTGCCCGCAGCATCTGGCCGTACCGCGACTGGGTCATCCGTTCGCTGAACGCCGACATGCCGTTCGACCAGTTCACCCGCGAGCAACTGGCCGGCGACCTGTTGCCGAAGCCGACCACCGATCAACTGGTGGCCACCGGCTTCCACCGCAACACGGCGTTCAACGAGGAGGGCGGCTCGGACCCGGAACAGTTCCGCGTCGAGCGGACCATCGACCGCACCAACACGACCGCCGCCGTGTGGCTCGGCCTGACGCTGAACTGCTGCCAGTGCCCCGACCACAAGTACGACCCGCTGCCGCAGGCCGACTACTACCGCCTGTACGCCTTCTTCAACAACTGCGACGAGCCGAGCGTGACCGTCGGCGGCACGCCCGAACTGGAAAAGCAGGTGAACGAACTGACCGCGAAGGCGAACGAATTGAAGGCGGCGGGCAAACTCGACGACGGCAAGGCGGTGGAGGCCGAGATCAAGAAGCTGCAAGGGAAGGTGCCCACGTCGCTCGTCGTCCGCGAGAAGAAGGTGCCCCGTGAGACGCACGTGCAAATCCGCGGCGACTTCCTCCGCAAAGGCGACAAGGTGCAGCCGGCGTACCCCGCGGCGGTCAGCAAGTCGCCCGGCGGCAAGCTGAGCCGTCTCGACTTGGCCAACTGGTTGACGAGCGCCGACAACCCGCTGACCGCCCGCGTGGTGGTCAACCGGGCATGGCAGCAGTTCTTCGGCAAGGGGTTGGTGGAGACGGAGAACGACTTCGGGCTTCAGGGCAGCTCGCCGACGCACCCGGAATTGCTCGACTGGCTGGCGTGCGAATTCGCAGTCCCCCTCTCCCCCAGGGGAGAGGGGTTAGGGGTGAG
>JANNQE010001422.1:0-4869 GCA_031441625.1 Planctomycetia bacterium | reverse complement strand
CCACCGCCCCGCGTGCGGGGGAGGTCGCCGGAGTTCGCGGAGCGAACCCGGCGGGTGGGAGGAATTCCCGTCGCTCATATCGCCAGCCACACCAATCGGCCGAACCGTTGACCGCCATTCGGGGTCGCGGTACGTTGGGCGAATTGTAACCCGATGCGGGGACAGGACCGAACCTGTTTGGCCTGACAGCATCATCAGCGGTTCGGCGGAGGGATACCGGGTGGCGAAAGCGCAGAAGGCCCTCTGGCGCGACCTACGGCTCAGTGCTGCCCGTCGTTCGTTCCCTGCCACTGAGGAGTTCGTGGAAACGCTGCGCAATCTCCACGTAAATGGCGGGGCGTGCTTTGGGTCGTTCCGGTTCCCTGCCGGCCCGTTCTTGGAGGTCGCCAGTCGGGGTGAATTGGCCGGTTCGGGCTTCTTCGACCACCTGTGCCAATCGGATGCCGTGCATCGCACTCTGCCCGAGATAGCCGCCAGTTCGGGATTCCGGTGTCAACGACCATTCGTCTGGGGCAACCCGTTCACTCTGGATGGCGAGTTCGCCTCGGCTCTGTTTAGCGGCGGGGCATACTCGCAGTACAAAGGCACTGCTAGCAACGCGAAAGTCGAGGCCGCCGCCCCAGCCGCCGAGTTGCTCGGCCCTGGGTTCGAGCGGTCGCATGTTTACACCAACCACGGGGAGTGGTGCAGCTACTTCACTGGCATCGTGGACTGGACGTGGGTAGTTCTCGACTTCCGGGCGCGTCTGCTGCATGTGGTGTGTGCCACTGATGTGGACTGAGGCCAAGGGTCGCGTCTTGAAGGGCGGGTCGAGCGGGGATCGCAACCGCCGAACATGTCGCCAGCGACCTGCCCCCGGCCAGCCGCCGCGACGACCCGTCGGCGGAAGGCAAGGCGGGTCGTCGCGGCGGTCGGCAAGGTTCGCCCTCCCGACTGTCGGAACGGCCGCTGCGGTCCCTACTCGACCCGCCCTACAAGACGGGAACTGGCTCACGCTCGGCGAGCGGCGGGTCAGAATCACTCGCAATCGTGACACCACCTTCACTTTTCTCATTGACACGCAGGCCGCGGGCTGGCACATTCAACACACGTTCCGGCTCTCGACCGCCGGAACGCCCCCGCCGGATTCCACTTTCCTGCTCGTTCCGAGGTCCGCCCGTGTTCCAGATCACCGGGTCCGCTCAGCGGTTCTGCGACGGCGTCAGCCGCCGAAACTTCCTCCAGGTCGGCACGTTCGGTGCCGGCCTGACGCTCGCCGGAGCCCTGCGGCTCCAGGCCGCCGCCACCAAGAAGGACAGTTCGCCCGGCACGCCGACCAAGCTGAAGTCGGCCATCTTCGTGTACCTCGGCGGCGGGCCGAGCCACATGGACATGTACGACCCGAAGCCGGACGCGCCGGCCGAGTACCGCGGCGAGTTCGCCGCCATCGACACGAACGTCCGCGGGGTGCAACTGAGCGAGCACTTCCCGATGCAGGCGAAGATGTGGGACAAGCTGGCCGTCGTCCGCAGCCTGATCAGCGCCGACGAGCACTCGGACAGCCTGGTGACGACGGGGTACACCGACCGCGCGAACGTGATCGGCAACCACCCGAGCTTCGGGGCGGTGGTGAGCAAGATCCGCGGCGACCACAGCGCGGCCGTGCCGCCGTTCGTGAGCCTGCGGGGGATGAGCCGCGGCACCGAGCCTGGCTTCCTGGGCGTGGCGCACCGGCCGTTCACCCCGAGCGGCCCCGGCAACGCCAACCTGAAGCTGGCCCAGGGCGTGTCGGCCGACCGCCTGGACGACCGCAAGGCGCTGCTCGGCTCGTTCGACGACCTGCGGCGGGACGTGGACGCCACCGGCACCATGAAGGGGATGGACAGCTACACCGAGAAGGCCATCGACATGGTGACCGGCGGGGTGGTGCGGTCCGCCCTGGACATCAAGAAGGAAGACGCCAAGACGCTGGAGCGGTACAAGGGGGTCGAGAACTTCCTCACCGCCCGCCGGCTGGTGGAAGCGGGGGTCGGGTTCGTCACGCTCAGCTACGGCGGGTGGGACACGCACAGCGACAACTTCAAGACGCTGAAGAAGCAACTGCCGATCCTCGACCGGGCCATCGCCAACCTGATTCAGGACCTGCACGACAAGGGGATGGGCGAAGACGTGGTGCTGATGGTAGCCGGCGAGTTCGGCCGCACGCCGAAGGTGAACATGAACGCCGGCCGCGACCACTGGAGTCCGGTGATGAGCGCGATGGTGGCCGGCGGCGGGCTGAAGATGGGGCAGGCGGTGGGCGCCAGCACCGCCCGCGGCGAGCGGCCGAAGGACAACCCGGTCACGGTGCCGCAACTGCTGTCCACCATCTACCGGGCCATCGGCATCGATCCGAGCCAGACGTTCCCGAACGGCAGCGGCCGGCCGATGTACGTGCTCGACGACCGCGACGCGGTGAAAGAACTGGTGGGGTAACCCCAGGTTTGCCGCGAGGCGACGCCGAGCGCGCTCGGCGTCGCCTCGTGGCAAACTACCTCACTTCACCCGTACCTCGACCTCACTCACCCCCGTCACCGTCACTCTCTGCACGACCACCCGCGGTTCCTCGAACGTCAGCCGCACCAGCTTGCCGGTCTCCGGGTCGCGGTCGCGGCCGGTGATTTCCCACCGCCGCACGCGGGCGGACAACTCGTACTCGCCCGGCGGCACGTTCGCCAACTCGAACCGCCCGGCGGTATCCGTCGCGGCGTAGTACGGGTGCTCGCACACGACCACGTCCACGGCGTTCCAGAAGTCGCCCGTAGTGCTCGTGAACTCGACCACGCCGGGGGTGTCGAGCGATCTCCGCCGCGGCTTGTCCGGTTCGGGGAACGTGAGCGTGAAGAAGGCCGCCCCGCGGGCACGCAACAGGCGGTAGGTGCTCCCGCGTGTTCGCAGTTCGATCTCGTCGCCCACTCTGATGAACCCGATGCGCTCGGGCACGCCGGCTTGCACGGATCGCAGTTTGCCGTCGGCGTGTTCGACCACCAGCGGCGGGTACGGCCACGGCTTCTGGTTGGTGGCATCGACCGGACGGAGCGACACCACCACGTCGGCCATCCCGCCGTCGCCGGCGATCCGCGGGGTGAAGGGGTTTGGCGCTTCACCCCACTTGGGACCATCGGGCGTGTCGATCAGCCCGGCGACCAGCGGCACGACCGGGCGTTCGCCGTCCCACTTCACCCGCCCGACGACGCGACCCGTGGGCAGCGGGTCGGCAACGGCGGCGGGGTAGCGGGCCGTCGGCGGTGTGGGCCGTGGCGTGTTGTCGGCGTAGTTGCGACAGCCGACCGCGGCCAGGAATAGAATCAGGGGGCCGTATCGGAGGAGCTTGCCATGTCCGGCTACGTCGTTCGCCATCGGTCGGAGGCCCCCACGGTGCCGTGCCCGTGCGGGTTCAGCACCCGCATCCTGACGGCCGCCGACGGCGGGCCGTGTTCGGTCCACGTCACGAGGATACGGGATTCGGTGCGGCACTACCACGCCGAGACGACGGAGGTGTACTACGTCCTGGAGGGCACCGGGCGGATGGAGTTGAACGGCGAGTGGTTCGACGTGAAGCCCGGCAGCGTGGTCCGCATCGACGCCGGCACACGGCACCGCCTGATCGCGGACGACGAAGTGACGACCGTCGTAATGGCGATGCCGGCGTTCAACCCCGCCGACGAGCACTTCGATTGAACTTCATTCCCACCCGCCAAGTGGGAACGTCAACGCATGTAGTACAGGTAGACGACACCAGGGATGAACGCCGCAATGACCTCCTTAGGCACTTCCGGGTACAACCCCGCCCAGTCCTCAGCCATTCGCGCGATGTCGAAGTCGTTCACATTGGCGTAGCAGCCGTGCGCACCGAGAAAGTACCGGGAGCGTCCGCCGCGGCACACCTCGCCCACCACCTCGTTCCTCAGCCGGCGGAGCAGGGAAATGCGGTCCGGCAGGTACGGACCGAGCTTGTGGTCGCGGAGTCGGCGGCGGATCTTCCGCTCCGATTCCGCGTGGTCGCTCCTTCCGGACTCGTTCAGCAGCACCTCCAAGGCCACACTGTCCGCGCACCGCGGAGGTTTGCTCTTGGCTGTCACAGCACGGCCCCCCTGCGGTTCACCGCCGCCGGCTGCTCTTGCCCGCCCTCTTCTTCGGCGGCATCTTGCGGCGGAGTCGGAACTGGTCGCCGGCCTCGCAACTGAGCAGCACCGCCCCGATGCCGGCGTACTTCTCGAACAGTTCGCTCACCACCTGCTGCTCGTCCGGCCACGAGTAGGCGTACACGATGTCCAGGTCGTCCGCCGCCACGCCCAGGTCTTCGTAGGCCGAATCCTCTTCCGTCGTCATCCACGCGTACTCGCCCGCCTTCAGCACGTGTGCCTCGCCGCCCGGCGGGATGAAGCTACCGCACACGAACTCGGCCGGCAGGTCGAAGTCGTCCGCCAGTTTGCGGGCCTCTTCCACCAGTTCCCACTCGGCCTCGATGCCGTAGGCGTCGTACCCCACGTACGCCGCCACCATCGTGGCCACGCCCACCCCGCTGCCCCACTCGGCGAACGTGGTGCCGCGGAGCAGCGCCGAATGGAACAGCGTGCGGAGGACGGGGAACAGCGCCTCGTAGTTGCTCGGCACGAACGCCGGCGTGCGGGCGTCGGCGAGCGCCGCCTCCACCCGCTTGTCGGCCTCGGCGAGGAACCGCTTCAGGTCGTGCGGCACGGCCGCCGGCTCGTCGGGGATGGGCACGTCGATCAGGGGCATGGGTCGGCCGGTTTGGGCGAACCCCCCCCCCAAGGGCGGCGGGGGCGAACCCCGCGTGGTTTTAACCCCCCCCCCCATAGGGGGGGGTTAGCCAATACATCCCCCACC
>JANNQE010001421.1:0-4073 GCA_031441625.1 Planctomycetia bacterium | reverse complement strand
CGATAAGATGTGGCTGGGCGAGCGCGGGGGGAAAGGAACGTGGGTCGCGCGCCTGTGCCGTCCTCGATGCGAACGCGCGACCGTCCCGAACGCTCACTCCACTTCAAAGATCGCTTCGATCTCGACGGCCATGCCGCCGGGCAGGGCGTTGTGACCGACCGCGCTGCGGGCACCCACGCCGGCGTCCTCGCCGAACACGTCCTTCATCAGTTCCGAGTACCCGTTGATCACCTTCGGCTGGTCAGTGTAGTCGGCCGTGCAGTTCACCATGCCGAAGCTCTTGATCAGCCGCTTCACCTTGTTCAGCGAGCCGAGGTGGTCCTTCAGCGTGGCGATGATGGCCAGCCCGGTCTGGCGGGCGGCGGCCTTGCCCTCGTCGGTGGTCAGGTCTTTGCCGACGACGCCGAGGATGAGCGTCTTGTCCTCCTTCAGCGGGCCGTGCCCGGACACGTATAGCAGTTTGCCGACCTGAACCGCCGGCTTGTACACGGCCATCGGCTTCGGAGCCGGCGGCAGGGTGAGGTGCAGTTCCTGGACGCGCTTGTCGAAGTCGGCCATCGAGAGGGTTCCTTGTGTAGGGCGGGCCGAGCAGGTCCGGAGGACCGCGAGCCCCGCCGTCGATTGAGTCGTCCGACCGGTGGTTTCGTGGCGGGGCTTGTCTCACTCCGTTCGACTACGGCCCGCCCTACAAGATTACATCCGCCACTGGCTCACGTCGTCTTTCACCGTCAGCCCCAGGCCCGGCGTGTCGCTCACGTACAACTGGCCGTTGCTGAACTGCGGGCCGCCGCTGAACACCCCGGCGAACCAATCGACGTGTTCGCACATGCGGCCGTACACGCAGCCGGCGCTCAGGTGCGTGCCGATCTCCGCGACGCGCACGGGGTAGATCGCCACCTGTTTCAGCTCCGCCGCGAGTGCCACCTTGCGGGCGGGGGTGAGGCCGCCGAGTCGCATCGGGTCGATGCGGACGCTCTCGATGCCGCCGGCGTCGATCACGCGGGTGAAGTCTTCGACGCGGTCGAACAGGCCGCCGACCGACACGCCGACGTTCAGCCGATCCGTCAGCCGTCGCAGGTTCACGTCGTCGGCCCGCAGCGGGTCGCCGAAGCCGTCCACACCCAACTCGTCCGCGCCCACGGTGCCGAGCCACACGGCGGTGGCGAAGTCGTACCGCCCACCGGCGTTCACCTCGAACCACGCGCCGTCGGGGATCTCGTCGCGGAGCTGCCGCAGGCGGTCGTAGTCCAGGTCCGGGTCTTGCGTGCCCACGTCGACCTGAATGCCGGCGGACCCCTTGTCGAGCGCCGCCTTCGCCTCTTTCACCGCCTGCTTCAGCCCGACGGCCGGTGTCGCCACGCCCACGGTGATGGCCTTCATCTGCGTGCGATACCCGCCGAGCAGTTGGTACACCGGCACGCCGGCCGCTTTGCCCTTCGCGTCCCACGCGGCGATGTCGAGCGCCGCACACGCCCGCGCCGCCGGCCCGCCGAACCCCACGCTCTCCAGTTCCGCCCGCATCTTGGCGAACAGCCACTCACTCCGCAGCGGGCTTTCGCCGACCACGACGGCGGACAGTTGCGAATCGATGACGGCCCGCACCGCCGGCCCGCCGCCGAAGCTGTCGGCGAAGCCGAGACCGACGTGCGGGGTGTCGGTGAGCAACCGCACGACGACGACATCGACGTGGGTGGCCGTGCGCACGTCTTGCGAACCGGGCAGGGGCACCGGCCGCGGCAGCGGCACGCGGAGCAGGTCGGTCTCGACGCGGGTGATCTTCATGGGTGGGGGCAGTGTATGTTGCGGCCGTTCCCCCGTCCCCTGTCCGGCACTTTTGCCGTACAACCTCCTCTCTATGGCCGCACCCAAGCCCGACGCCCGACAACTCCGCCCCGCCCCGTTCGACCGCGTGTTCGCACCCGTGCGGCGGTTCCTTCAGATCGAAGCGGCGAGCGGGGGCGTACTGCTCGCCTGCTCCGTCGTCGCCCTGGTGGTCGCCAACATCCCCGCCCTCGCCGGGCCGTTTCACGACTTCTGGGAGTTCGACCTCGGCCTCAGCATCGGCGGCTGGGAGTTCGTGAAGCCGCTGCACTTCTGGGTGAACGACGGGCTGATGACGGTCTTCTTCTTCGTCGTCGGGCTGGAGATCAAGCGGGAGATGATGACCGGCGAACTGCGGACGGTGAAGCAGGCGGCGCTGCCGGTGGTCGCGGCCGTGGGCGGGATGCTGGTTCCGGCCGGGGTGTACCTGCTGTTCGGGCACACCGGACCCGCTCAGAGGGGGTGGGGCATCCCGATGGCCACGGACATCGCGTTCGTGGTCGGGGTGATGGCGGCGTTCGGGAAGCGGGTGCCGCTCGGCCTGAAGATCTTCCTGCTGTCCCTCGCCATTGCCGACGACATGGGGGCGGTGGTGGTCATCGCGGTGGCGTACACCGAGCATGTGAACCTGGGCTGGCTCGGGCTGGCGGCGGCGGCACTCGCGCTGTGCGTGGTGTTCAACCAACTCGGCGTGCGGGCGGTGTTCGCCTATGTGCTGGTCGGGGCGGTGGCGTGGTGGGCCATGTACGAGTCGAAGGTTCACCCGACCATCGCCGGGGTGCTGCTCGGTCTGCTGACGCCCTACCGCGCGTGGCTGAGCCGCGACACCCTGCGGCTGGCCCTCGACGACGTGACCGGACGGATGCAGGAGAAGGGCGACGGCGATGACATGACACCGGCCGACGTGACACTCCTACGGTACGCCGCCCGCGAGTCGGTTGCCCCGCTGCAACGGCTGGAAGACTACCTGCACCCGTGGGTCGGGTTCGTCATCATGCCGGTGTTCGCGCTGGCGAACGCGGGGGTGGCGATCACCCCGGCGGCGGTCGGCGAACCAGTGTGCCTGGCGGTGGCGGCCGGGCTGCTAGTGGGCAAGCCGGTGGGCATCGTGCTGTTCGCGTGGCTGGCGGTTCGGCTGAAGGTGGCCACGCTGCCGGCGGGGGTGAACTGGCGGATGATGGTGGCGGCCGGGTTCCTCGGCGGCATCGGGTTCACCATGTCGCTGTTCATCGGCGAACTGGCGTTCGGCGAGGAGAAACGCCTGCTGGCCGACGCCAAGACGGGGATTCTGCTCGGGTCGTTCGCGGCGGCAGTGATCGGTGCAGGGCTGTTGTGGTGGGGCACGCGGCCGTCCGGGAGCGCGGGCGTCCCGCCCGCATCAGACAGCGGGCGGGACTCCCGCGCTCCCGGCTGACACCTGCTCGCCCGCCCTACCCAAACTGGTGTTGTGGAGGTGAGCGATGACCGAATCCGAGTGGCTAACCGCGATCAGCCCATTCCCGATGTTCGACTTCCTGCTGAGCGGCGAGACGAGCGAGCGGAAGTTGCGGCTGTACGTCTGCGCGTGGTTTGGGGGCACGGACCGATGGGACGGTGTCACTGACATTATTGCTATCGGTGAACGGTATGCTGACGGAGTGGCAAGCCCAGAAGAGGTAGAACAAGCACGGAGTAGGGCGATACGAGCCAGCGGCAACCAGGCTGTTTGGGTGACTGTTTGCGAGAACATCGAAAACCGATTCGGGCCGGTGCTTACGCACGAATTCGCAGATTTTACAAGCCATCTCGGGAAATACGTCCACTGGCTCCACGACATCTTCGGCAACCCGTTTCGGCCCATCACCATCGATCCGCGTTGGCAAACTGAAACCGTCGTCGCCCTCGCCACCGGCATCTACACCGAGCGGGCGTTCGACCGGATGCCGATCCTGGCCGATGCGCTGGAAGAAGTGGGATGCGATCACGCCGACATCCTTGCCCACTGCCGGGGCGACGGGGCGCACGTCCGTGGCTGTTGGGTCGTCGATCTGTTGCTGGGCAAGAGTTAGCGAGGTTCCCGTTTGGGTGTCGCGGTTAGTGTTCCGGTGGAGTTTCTGGTCCGCCCCGCGGAGGGTGGTGTCCGTTTAGTGTTGTAAGCGGTATCCCTGGTCTGATAGGGTGTTGTGTACGGGTTCTTGGCATTTCGCGTTGGGAGGGAATCCCGTGGGCGAACACGACCTGAGTCGCTTCTGCTGTCGCAATCCCCACTGCCC
>JANNQE010001420.1:0-12856 GCA_031441625.1 Planctomycetia bacterium | reverse complement strand
GGGGGGGGTTTTAATGGGGTGGGCTCGCCCCGCGGGGGGTTAAAAACACCCGGCGCGGGGAGCGACCACACCACTTCCGACTCGACTCACTTCTTCTCTTCGACGGTGATCTTGAGCGGCTTGCTGGCCACCCGCACGCGGCCGAACCCGTCGCCGGCGTCGTCCGCCCCCTTCGGCTTGGGCGACACGCCGGTGGCGATGGTCGCCACCAGTTCGTACTCGCCCGCCTGCGTCCAGTACGCGAACTCGCTCGCTCCGCGGAACCCGCCCGTCAGCGACTTGATCGGCAACTCGACCGTCTTGCCCGCGGCCACCGCCACCGCCTTCGGCAGCCGGAACTCCTGAGTGAACGCCAACTGCGGCGAGGCGGTCATCGCCCCCTTCCCTTTCAGGGTGAACGAGACGCTCACGGCGTCGCCCGCCTTCCACACCTGGATTTCGTCTTTCGACGTGTTCTTGAGCACCAGCTTCAGGTCCACCTTCGGGGCGGCCGGCACGCGGTCGCCCTTCATACTCTTGGCGAACTCGTCGGCCGTCATCCCGCCCAGGTCGAGCGTGTACTTGGCGGTGCCTTCGAGTGTCGCTTCCAATGGGGTGCCCTCCGGGCTGGCCTTGCCCGGCTCGGGTGCTTTGTCGGCGGCAGCGGCCAGACCGGCGGTCAGCAGCAGGGTGAACAGGGTCCGCATGAGTGAAACTCCGAAAGGGGGGACACCACACCTGACGATTCTACCGCCCGACGAGTTGTGCGATTCGGCCGGAGCGTTGGGCCGCGGCCGGAATCTTCGGCACCGCCGATACCGTCTGGCCGGACGCCCCATTTTTCCCCCATTCACGCCCACTCGGGTCTATCATGACGGGGACTTCGCACCCGATACTCGACACTACCCGCCTCCCTCCCGCCACCCCCCAGTGAGCCACATGGACGAACTGCGGCACGAGTGCGGCATTGCCGCCCTTTACCACCTGGCGAACGGCGACAAGGCGACGGTGTGGACCGGCGACCCGGACGAAGTGACCCGGCTGATGCCGCGGATGCTGATGGACCTGCAGAACCGCGGGCAGTTGGCCGCCGGTATGGCGTCCTACAAGCCCGGCCGCGAGCAACTGCTCAGCACCCACAAGGACGTGGGCACGGTGGCCGAGGCGTTCGCCATGAGCCGCCCGCACGAGTTCGCGAGCATCCTGGAGGCGCACGCCGGGCGGGCGGTCATCGGGCACACGCGGTACGCCACCAGCGGGCCGACGGACAAGAACTACGCCCAGCCGTTCGAGCAACTGCACGGGTGCAAGCGGAAGTGGTTCGCGTTCGCGTTCAACGGCAACCTGGCCAACTTCGAGGAACTGAAGGCCGAACTGCTGGCCGACACCGACTACCACCTGACCCGCGACAACGACACCGAAGTCATCCTCCACCTGCTCAGCCGCGAGCTACAGAAGGCCGACAAGCCGGACCTGTTCGACGTGTTCAAGAGCGTGGCCGCCAAGCTCGACGGGGCGTTCAACCTGGTGTTCCTGAACGCACTGGGCGAGATGGTCGTCCTCCGCGACCCGCTCGGCTTGCGGCCCCTCTGCTACGCCACCGACGGACCCATCTTCGCCGCCGCCAGTGAAAGTGTGCCCCTCCTGAACCTGGGGTTCGACGAGGACGAGATCGTGTCGCTCGAACCGGGCGAGATGGTCGTCATCTCCGACGGGAAAGTCACCAAGCGGCGGTACGCCGAGCGGCGGACGCCCAAGCACTGCTTCTTCGAGTGGGTGTACTTCGCCAACGTGGCCAGCACCCTCGACGGCAAGAGCGTGTACCTGTCGCGGTCGCGGCTGGGCGAAGAACTGGCCGAGCAGGAGTTGCTGTCCGGCGTGCCCATCGACGAGAACACCATCGTGGTGCCGGTGCCCGACACCAGCAAGGCCGCCGCCGACGCGATGGCGTACAAGCTGGGCGTGCGGAGCGTGGAAGGGCTGATCCGCAACCGCTACGTGGGGCGGACGTTCATCGAGGCGGGCGACCGGGCGGACAAGGTGCGGCTGAAGTTCACCCCCTTGCGGCAGGTGCTGCGGGGCAAGCGAATCTTCCTGGTCGAAGACAGCATCGTCCGCGGCACCACCCTCAAGACTCTCCTCAGCTTCCTGAAGGACGTGGGCGAGGTGAGCGAGATTCACGTGCGGGTGGCCTGCCCGCCCATCGTCGCCCCGTGCTTCTATGGCATCGACATGGCGAAGGTGACGGCCCTGTACGCCCCGCAGTTCATGCACGGGCTGATGGAGCCGACGCCCGACCAACTGGACGCGATGGCCAAAGACCTCGGGGCCGACAGCCTGAGATATTTGCCGCTCGACGCCCTCGCCCGGTGCATCGACATCCCGCCGCACAAGCTGTGCCGGGCGTGCGTGACGGGCGACTACCCGACCGACCGCGGCCGCAAGAAGTACGCGCTCGAAATGGCCGGCACCCCGACGCCCGTTCGGGATGCGTGCGCCACCGTGGGGACGTAAGATAGGGTGGTCCGGTTGTCGCTCTCGGCGAGAGCGACCCACCCTACCCGAGGGGTCGCCATGCCGCTGCCCGAACTGCCCACGTTCCTCACCCGCTGGCCGGACGGCGAGGTGGTCGTCGCCGGCACGCGGGTGCTGCTGTTCGATGTGGTCTTCTACTACAAAGACGGCGAGTCCGACGAGTCGCTCGGCGTGCGGTTCCCCCACATCCCACTCGCCACCATCCACAAAACCATTGCCTTCTACCTGGAAAACCAAGCGGCAGTCAATCAGTTCGTGACCGAGTATCAAGCCGATCTGGATCGCCTGCGGGCCGCCGGAAAGACTGTCGACATCGCCGCGATCAAAGAACGGCTCGCCCAACGGTCAGCGGTCAAATCCGCATCCTGAAAACCCGGTCGCGAACTTTGCATCGCTCGGGCGGCATCCGACACACCCCGCACGGCTGGTCGAGTCGGTGGCGTTGATCGCCATCGTGGAACCGAACCTCTGCCGCGATCAGGTCGTGTACTTCACCCTGTGAGCGCGCCTGCGTGAGGTCGCCGACTGCGTTCCAGATCAGCCCGCATCGTTGTCGAGAGCCACAGCTTCGGACGGCGCACGTCCCCCTTTCACCGCGGCATAGGCTTCGGTGAAGAGAAGGCCGAGTTCGTCAATCTGCTTGGGGTCGTCGAGCGTCACGGTGGTCCAGTCCCCGCGCGAGTTGCACGGGCGACCGTTGGCGAGGGCCGTCGCCTGTTCCATCGGTAGGGGCACCCGAACGTTCGGGTTCCGCCGTTCCATCTGGAGTCGAGCGATCACCCACGTTCGCCGTCCGGCGAGGTGGATTTTGAAGTAGGAGGCCGTGTCCTCGTACTCCACCCGCCGCTCGTCTCCGAGGAGCCGCTGGACGGCCGCGAACGCATCCAACTCTCGCTGCGTCGTCTCGATCTTCGCCGCTTCGGTCTTCGACTCCCCGGAGGCGGGTGGCGGGGCGGTCAGGGCCGCAGTCAACATGCGCTGCCGTGCCCACTCGTTCAGAGCGTTCGCCACGATCGGCTTCCAACTCTCCGTCACCTTCTCCGTCAGGTTGCGAGACTCCAGGTTCATGACGGCCAACCTGGTGAACTCGTGGGCGGGTTCGAGCAACCGCGCGAGTTCGGCCACGATGAGGTTTTGGGCCCGTTGCCGCTGCGCGTAAGTTCGGATCAACTCGGCGTTGAACTGCGACTTCTGGAGCAGGGTGATGACGTCCACCGGCGGCGGTTCGTCGGACAGGATGTCCCACTTGGCGAACGGCTCGCGGTCCATCACGTTCGGGTTCACCACGTCGGTGAAGAACCGCCACTGCGCACCGCTGGTCAGGATACCAAGCTTCACGTTCGGGTCTTTGGCGAAGTAGTCCGCCAGTTGTTCGTCGTACCCTGCCAGCTTCTTCCCCACCTCCTTCGCCTCGACGAAGAAGGCGAACGTGCCGTTGTGGAGGAACGCCCAGTCGATGGGTTTGGTCGAGCGGTCTTTTCCGAAGTCCGCTTTGTACTCCGGGATGCACTCACGCGGGTCGGTGAGATCATACCCGAGCATGGTGAAGAAGGGACCGATCAGACTCTGCTTGGTCGCTTGCTCGTTCCCGCGGACGTGATCCGCCAAGTCTTTCACCCGACGGACGAAGGTTTCGATCTGCTCACGCACAACGGACATGGGCGGACCTCGCGGGGGCGGCTGTCAGACCACTGGGGTTTAGCAAAAGTGTACCCCCTTCCCCATTCCCGGCAAGGATTTGCGCGGGAAACACATTTGCCCCCGAAGCCGGCGGGTCGTCGCGGCGGTTGGTGGAGATGACGTGTCGGAAGGTCGGGTGTGGCGGTTGCAGTCGCCGCTCGACCCGCCTCCAAGAGGGGCGGTCTTATCGCCGGCGGTCGTGATAGAATGTCGGTGTCTTCCCGGAGATCGTACCAGTGCCCGAACTCACCCTGGAATCGCTGGCCGAGCCGGTGCGGGAGTTCTTCGACTCGCTGCCGAAGACCAACGGCGAGACCGTGCTGACGGGAGGCGGGCGGGCGGTGTTCCGTATCCAACCCACGGGCGACCGGCCGGATGCGGAACACCGCGTTCAGGAACACCTCGCCTACCTGAAGCGGATGGCGGACGACGGGGTGATCGACACGAGGTTGGCGAACGTGGCCCGAATGGTGTGGTACGCGTTGTGGGTCGAAACCGGGGGCGTGATGCCCGTGCCCGCTGCGGCGGCGTTCCCCGGCGGGCCGGTCGAGTACCACTGGGAGTTCGGCCCGCACCAGTTGTCCGTTGAAATCCCGGCCGGCGAACCGTGCCACTGGTTCTACCGGAACAAAGCGACCGGCGGCACGTGGGGCGTCGACGCCACCATCACCGACGGCATCCCGCCACAGTTCCTCGCCTACCTGCGACACCTCCTGCCGAGCGCCGGGTGATGTCCCCTTCACCCCTTTTCCCCGGTGCGGACGGCAGCCCCGTGCCCGGCGGGGTGGTCGTCGTCCGCATGGGCAACCAACCGGCCGTCGATCAACTCAGCCCGGAACTGCTCCGCCAACTGCAAGCCGGGAGAGGCTTGCCCACCCTCTTCGTCCTTTCCACCGAAGACGAGAAGCAACCCGTGCCGCGGTTATCTGTGTGGGTCGATGGGCTGACCACCGTAGCCCAGGCGTGGGTGTTGGTGGGGAGTAGCCCGAAGCGTCGGTGGGTGTTGTTCCTGCCGGTGGATGGCGTCCGGTCAGTCTCAGCAACCGCGGTTGATCGTTTGCCACAGACACCCAATCTCGACGTGCAATGGGAGCGGGCGACCATTTCGGGTGCGGACGGGGTTCGCGTCGATGACCACCGGCCGGGGTGGGAAGGTCACGCCGGGATCGCCCACCTGAACACCGGGAACAAGACCCAGCGGCTGTCGCTCCGCTGGCAACTCGCCGACCTCGCGCGGGTTCAGGTGTTGTCGGACGACGACCTCCAAGAGTTCGCCGGCGGGCGTTGAGTTCGGCGAGCAATACGGGACACCGGAACACCTCCTCCGCTCGCAGCACGTCGGCCGTCGTCACCGGCAGCCGCGTCCGGGTCGGTCTGGTCTTTGCGGCCATCGCCGTTGGCCCGTCCGCAACCGCTCGTCTTCTTCCGGCCACGCGCCTACAATCCGCCCACCGCCACGGAGTCCGTCGATGCACCGCCGCACGTTCCTGTCCGCCGCCGCCGCCGGCATCACGGTCCCGCTCTTGGCCGCCGACCCTCCCAAGAAGGACGACAAGAAGATGCTCCCCGTCATCGACACGCACCAGCACCTGTGGGACCCGGCCAAACTCAAGCTCGGCTGGCTGAAGAAGGACAGCCCGCTCGACGCCCTGTTCGGCCCGAAGGAGTACGCCGAGGCGACCAAGGACCTGAACGTGGTGAAGAGCGTGTACATGGAGGTGGACGTGGTGGCCGACGACCGGCAGAAGGAGGCCGACTACATCGTCGGGCTGTGCAAGGACGCGAAGACGCCGATGGTGGCGGCCGTCCTCGGCGGCGACCCGGCGGACAAGAACTTCGCCACTTACGTCGCCCAGTTCAAGGACAGCAAGTCCGTGAAGGGGTTCCGCCGCGTGCTGCACTCCGACGCCACCCCCGCCGGGTACATGCTGAAGGACGACTTCGTGAAGGGCGTGCAACTGCTGAGCGACCTGGGCATGATTTTCGACCTGTGTGTGCGGCCGGCCGACCTGCCCGACGTGGTCAAGCTGCTGGAGAAGTGCCCGGACAACCGCTTCGTCCTCGACCACTGCGGAAACCCGCAGGCCAAGTTCACCGCCGACCAGTTCAAACAGTGGAAGGCCGACACGGCTGAGGTGGCGAAGAAGAAGAACGTGATGGTGAAAGTGTCGGGGTTCGTCGCCAACGGGTGGGAGAAGGGCAAGTGGAAGGCGGACGACCTGGCCCCGGTGGTGAACCACATCATCGACACGTTCGCGCCGAACCGGTGCCTGTTCGGCGGCGACTGGCCGGTGTGTACGACCGCCGGCACCTACTCCGACTGGCTGACGGCGTTGCGGGCGATCATCTCCAACCGCCCCGAGGCCGACCAGAAGAAGATCCTGCACGACACCGCCGCGCGGTTGTACGCGATTTGAGCGGTCTGTTCGCCGCGACCCGTGGGAGCGGTTCACCTCACCCGCTCCCACGGGTCGCGGCGAAGAGTGGAAGGTCACAGCAGAAACCCCACCAGCGCATCCGCGAACGTGTCGGCCGACGGCGGGTGCATCCTCAACCACAACTCCGGCTCGATCAACTCCAACTCCATGATCGCCAGCCGGCCGGCGTCGTCCCGCACCATGTCGGCCCGCCCGTACACCGGCACCGGCGAACACGCGGCCATCGCCCGCTCGCACAGCTCGATCTGCTCGGCCGTCGGCGTGTACTCATGCACCTTCCCGCCGTGGTCGTCCTGCACGCGGAAGTCGCCCGGCTTGGGCACCTTCCGCACCGCGTGCGAGTACCGCCCGCCGAACGCCATCAGCGTGTCTTCCCCGGTGCGGGCGATGTCGGCCATGAAGGGCTGCACGATCATCGCTTCGGTGGCCAGCAGCGACGCCAGCAGCGGTTGCACATCGCCCGCCGTCTGCCGGTTCACCCGGTACGTGTGCCAGGCCGCCCCGGACACGCACGGCTTGATGACCGCTTCATCCCAGCCGGTTTCATTCAACACGTCGGCCAACGTGGTCGTCGAACCGCGTTCGAGGAAACGCGACGGCACCACCGGCACCCCGCGGGCGCTCAGGTCGGCGAGGTAGTGCTTGTCCACGTTCCAGCGGATGGTGGAAGCGGGGTTGCAGACTCGCGTCTGCCGTTCGATGCGAGCCAGCCAGGCGGTGAACTCGTCGAACCGCTCGAAGTTGTCCCAGGTGGTGCGGAAGAGGGCACACCCGAACCGTGACCAATCCACACTCTCGTCGGCCCAATCGACCCGCACGGAGGTCAACCCGCGACGGGCGAGGGCGTCTCGCAGCAGGCCGTCATCGGCGAGGATGTTGCCCAGATACCAGTCGTCCGCCGCCACAGTGTCGGCGGTGTAGCGGTGGTCGGTCAGCAGGGCGACATCGGCCGCGGGCGTGAGCACGTCGAAGCTCCGTGAAGCGATCACATCAGCGAATGCAATCAGGCGTGGCGGTCGGAAGTGTGCCCACGGAAGCACGTGGTGCCGACCGCCCCAAGCCCACCTTCGCGATGAGCCGGAACGTCCGGACTTTCTTCTCAGCGGTTCGGGAGTCGCTTTCCAATGCTCAGAGCCGAACTCCCGTCAACGGTGTTTCATCACGGGTAATTGCACGGTGTTTCCCACCGATCCCGTTGCACGGAAAGGCCGTTCGAGTCGTAAGCCAGCCTGACAGTTCGAACCACAACAGGGTTAATGTTGTAGCTGACTCGTGTCACGAAGCCCACGCTCTCACACCCGCCCACACCATGCAGACCCCGCGTGGGGATCTCCTGGATCAGAATCCAGTTCATCTGGATGATCGCGTATTCCCTCAGCGCCTTGACGTACTTCTCGTCGCCGAGATTGGTCGTCTCGTTGAGCGGGCGGCTCGTGTGGACACACTTGAACACCCCTCCCCCGGCGTAGTAGACGCTGTACAAACACCCGGAATAGTTTCCGCTCGCCACGACGCGTTGAGGGCGGGTGAGACTGACCACAGTCGAGTAATCTGCGTCGTAGTGCAGGTACATCCCGTTGGCTGTCGCCAGCGGCGCGGGGACACAGCTCAGACGGGCGGGCACGTTGGCCGTGACAGAGATCGTCACGGGGTCGTAGAACTCCTTAATGTGCGACATGCCCGGCAGCACGACGTCACGTGCGGCCCCCCCCTGATCGGGTTTCGCCCCGAACCCGCGCACCCGATTCTGGTACAGGTCACTCACGATGATTCGCGACAGAGGCATGGCAGCAGTCCCCTTGAAGATCAGTTGAAAAATTGGATTGAAGAGGTCTCGGCGGTTCGAACATCCTCTCGACCACGTTCATCACCCTACGCGGGGTGCGTTTCGAGGCAAGCCCTGGTTCGGCGTGGCTCCGGGCGTCCCGGTCTCGACGCCAGTAAGGCGACATCGGCCGCGGGCGGTGGCACGTCCAAGCTCCGTGAGGAGATGCCGTCAGGGTGTGCGGGAAAGGGGTTCGAGCAGTTCCCAATCAGTTCTGGTGGATTGGTCCGCCCCGCGGAGCGTGGCGGCAACAAAGTCGCCGTTCGCTCCGCGAACGGTGCCCATGACCTGTCCGCGAGAGTCAACGGCGACCGCCCTCGGAGCGTGCGGCGACTTTCTCCGACTCACTTCGGCGGGGCGTTCCCTTTCCAGCCGGCGGCGAGCTTCTTGCTCAACTCTTCGACTACGGCTTTGTTCGCCTCCACACCGGCCACGTTCGTGTCCTCCGCCGGGTCGGTCTTGTGGTCGTACAGTTCGCGGGCCACTACGTCCGTCGTCCCCTTCTTCCGCCATTCCACGTACCGATACTGATCCGTCCGCACGGCGTACCCCATCAGTTGCCCGACGCCCTGCCCGCCGGCCCGCGGGTACTGGCTGAACGCCGCCGCCTTCCACGCCTTCGCCGGGTCGTCCAACAGCGGGGCGAAGCTGTACCCCTCTACGCCGTCGGGTTTGGGCAGCCCGCACACCTCGGCCAGCGTCGGGTAGATGTCCACGAACTCGACCAGCCCGTCGCACTGCTTGCCGGTCGTCTTCTGACCGGGCTTGCTCATCAGTAGGGCGGCGCGGGTGGCCTGCTCGTAGTTGGTGTGCTTGCACCACATGCCGTGGTCGCCCAGGTGCCAGCCATGGTCGCCCCACAGGATCACCACCGTGTTGTCGGCGAACCCCTGCTCTTTCAACGCCTCCAGCACGCGGCCGAGTTGGGCGTCCATGTAGCTGATGGCCGCGTAGTACCCGTGGACCAGTTTCCGCTGCGTGTCGGCCGGGAGCGGCCCGCTCTTCGGCATCTCGTGATACGCCCGCAACTCCCCGCCGAACTGCGGGGCGTACTTGGGCGCGTCCTTCGGCGGGTCGTTGGTCGCGGCCACCGGCAGCTTGGCCGGGTCGTACAGGTCCCAATACTTCTTCGGGGCGACGAACGGCAGGTGCGGCTTGGCGAACCCGACCGCCAGGAAGAACGGCTCCTTCTTCCCCTTGCGGTCCGTCAGGATCTCGACCGCGCGGTTCGCCGTCCACCCGTCGTTCAGGTTGGCGTCCTCCACGTCCGGCGCCTCGAACGCCAGCCCGCGGACCTTCGTCTCGTCCTCCTTCTTCTCCTTCGCCTCGGCCTTGAGTTTGGCCAGCAACTTCTGCCCGTCGGGGCCGAACCCCTTGCCCTTGGTGCCCTCCCACGGCACGCTCCAGCTCGGCGGGTCGTTGTACCCGGCGTGGAAAATCTTCCCGACCCCGTGGGAGTAGTAGCCGTTCGCCTTGAAGTGCTGCGGCAGCGTGACCACGTCCGGCAGGGCCTTGCGGAAGTGCGTGACCAGGTCGTACACCTGCGTGCTGTCCGGGCGGCGGCCGGTGAGCAGACTCGACCGGCTCGGGCTGCACACCGCTTGCTGACAGTAGGCGCGGGTGAAGGTGGTGCCCCGCTTGGCGAGGGCGTCCAGGTTGGGCGTCTTGGCGTGCGGGTCGCCGGCCGCACCGATGAGCGGCTTCAGGTCGTCGACGGCGACGAACAGCACGTTCGGCTTGTCGGCGGCGAACAGCGGGACGGCACACAGCAGCAGGACGGGGAGTGTCCGCGGCATGAGAGAGCCTCCGGGGGGGAGAGTGATGAGTGTACACGGACCTCACCCCCCGGCCCCCCTCTCCCAGGGGAGAGGGGGTGTTCAAGGGGGATGCTTTGCCGGGTGACTGGAACCGGGAACGCAGTGACCGGGTGGCTAACAACTCACCCGGTCACTGCGTTCCCGGTTCCATGTTGAACACCCCCTCTCCCCTGGGAGAGGGGGCCGGGGGGTGAGGTCCCATTAGTCGAAATTGAAAACCGTCACACTCCCGACCGCGGCTCGAACAGTTCATCCAGAGTCTGGTCGTCGCGGGTGAGGCTGCGGACGGCCACGCCGGTTTGCTCCGCAATGGCGAAGAAGTCGCGGGCGGTCCACCCGGTCGGCACGATCACGCGGAAGTCGTTCTCCGCTCCGCGGACCGTCACCCCGCGGGTGGCGAGGGCGGCCCGGTACAGCGTGGCATCGCCCGACACCTTCAGCTTGTAGCGGTCGTCGCG
Organism: Planctomycetia bacterium; assembly: GCA_031441625.1. GTDB lineage: Bacteria > Planctomycetota > Planctomycetia > Gemmatales > Gemmataceae > JALHQU01. The sequence continues at coordinate 2,124 of JANNQE010001420.1, read as the reverse complement.
GCGGGCACACAGGTCGTCCACCGTGCCCACGCCGGTCAGCTTGCCGCCGGTGAGGATGACCACCCGCTCGCACACCGCCCGCACGTCGGCCAGCAGGTGCGTGCTCAGCAGCACGCTCTTGCCGTGTTCCTCACCGAGTTCGCGGATGAGCCGCAGCATGGCGTCACGGCCGGCCGGGTCGAGGCCGCTGGTCGGCTCGTCGAGCAGCAGCACCGGCGGGTCGTGGACGAGCGCCTGGGCCAGCTTCGCCCGCTGCTTCATGCCCGCGCTGTACTCCTCCACGTTGCGGTAGCGGGCCTCTTCTAATTCTAAATATGTCAACACTTCGTGGGCACGGCGGAGCGCCTGCTTGCGGCTCATGCCGTACAACTCGCCGGCGAGCGCGACGTACTCCACGCCGGTCAGACCGGGCACCAGCGCGTCGGCTTCGGGCATGAACCCGATCAGCCGCCGTAGCCGCCAGTTGGCATCCCCGCCGAGCAGTTGGTCGAGCACCCACCCTTTGCCGCTGCTCGGCGGGAGCAGCCCCATCAGCAGTTTCAAGAGCGTGGACTTCCCCGCCCCGTTCGGCCCGAGCAGCCCCACCCGCCCCGGCGGGAGGGTGAGCGTGACGGCGTCGAGCGCCGTGCGGCGGCCGAACGTGCGGGTGAGCGATTCGAGGCGGAGGAGGTCAGGCATACCGGGTGGGATCGAAGCAGACTAACCACAGAGACACAGAGAAGACAAGAGGGAGTGTGAAGACACCGAACTCTCTTCTGTCCTCTCTGTGTCTCTGTGCCTCTGTGGTTAGTCTTCAGGTTGTATAATCCGCGTTCAGCTTCACGTACTCCGGCGTCAGGTCGCTGGTGTAGAAGCGGCAGCGGCCGGTGCCCAGCTTGAACACCAGGCGGAAATGCACCTCGCGGTTGTTCTTCAAATACGCGCTCGCGGTCGGGGCGTCGAACGGCACCGGCCCGCCGTCGCGGAAGAGGAGCATGTCGCCCACCCACAGGCTCAGGTCGGTCTCGTCGAACGGCACCCCGCAGTACCCGGCCGCACTCACCACCCGCCCCCAGTTCGGGTCGGCCCCGTACACGGCGGATTTCACGAGCGCACTCTCGGCGACAGCCTTCGCCACCGTGCGGGCCTCGGCGTCGGAGCGGGAGCCTTCGACATCAATCGTGATGAGGTGGTCGGCCCCCTCCGCATCCGCGACGATCTTGCGGGCCAGCTCGCCGCACACGATGTCCACCGCCGCGGTGAACGCCTCCAGGTCGGGGCCGACGAGAGGTGTGCCGCCGTGGGCGAGGGCGAAGACGGTGTCGTTGGTGCTCGTGTGCCCTTCCACCGAAATACAGTTGAAGCTCTGATCGGCGGCGCGTTTCAAGATGCGTTGCAGGTCGGCGGGCGACACGGCCGCATCGGTCAGCACGAACCCGAGCATGGTGGCCATGTTCGGGCCGATCATCGCGGCACCTTTGGCGAACCCGGTGACGGCGAACGTGCCGACCGAGGTGTGCAACTCGTGGGCGGCCACCTTGATGCGGGTGTCGGTGGTGAGGATGGCGTGGGCGGCATCGACCAGCCCCTCGCGGGTGGGGGTGGCAGCGTGAACCGCCTTCGGGATGCCGGCTTCGAGGATGGGCATCGGCAGCGGCCGGCCGATCACCCCCGTGCTGGCGATGAGCACATGTTCGGGTGCGCAGCCGAGTTCGTTCGCCACCAGTTCGGCCATCCGCTCGGCGTCGCGCAGACCCTGCTCGCCGGTGCAGGCGTTGGCGTTCCCCGAACAGATCACGATGGCGCGGGCGGTGGCGGACGGCACCCGCCGCTTGCTCACCTGCACCGGGGCGGCACACACGCGGTTTTGCGTGAACACGCCGGCGGCGCTGGCCGGTTCGTCGGCGATGATGACGGCCAGGTCGCGGCGGTCGGGTTCGCTCCGCAACTTGCTGACGACGCCGGCGAAGCGGAACCCGCGGGGCAAGGGCCAGTCGGTCATGGGGCGGATCCGTGTGAGGAACGGTGCAATTGTAAGGGGACGAAAGGAGGGCGTCTCACGCAGAGCCGCAGAGACGCAGAGAAAACTACTCGATCTGGACCCCAGGGTTTTCACCCTGGGCTATTGGCTGTCGCCCCTTCGGG
>JANNQE010001419.1:0-5016 GCA_031441625.1 Planctomycetia bacterium | reverse complement strand
CCGGCTTGCCCCGGCAGCAGGTGCCGGATCCGCTCCCAGTGGGCGTCACACAGGTCGTGGCGGCTGAACATGACTGCCTCGGCACGGGAAATTGGCTGCCCCGCCATCGCAGACCGCCTACGTTCAGTCAACACGACCTACGGTGGCCGGCTCTCGCCGAGAGCCGGATCCGAAGCCGCTCTCGGCGAGAGCGGCCCACCCTACTTCTTCTCGGGGAACGTGATGCCGTCGATCAACTCCTTCTCGCGGTCGGCCAGCTTCGCCGCCTTGTCCGGCGCGCTCAGCAGCATCACCGTCAGTTGCTCGCCGGTCGGCGCGGCGATCAGGTAGAACGTCTGCACCACCGCGTTCCCGTCCTGCTTGCCCTTCCCGCTCCAGCGGTACACCCACTTGCCGTCGGCCTTCACCTCGCCGTCGGACACTGCTTCGCTCGCCACCCACCCCGGCACGCGGGCGATCATGTCCTTGAAGTCCGTCGCCGTCGAGTGCTCGCCCGCGCCGGCCTTCTTCCACACGCTCACCGTCGCCTGCGCGCTCGCCTCGCCGCCGGAGATCAGCCGCAGCACGAGGTGGTCGGGCGTGCTGGCCAGCGTCATCCACTCCCGCGGGTAGGTGAGCGAATACTTGCCCGGCGTGTGCCGCAGGCGGGTCATCTCGGCGGGCACCTTCTCGGCCGGCACCTTCGCCCGCGCGTCGGCGGACAGTTCCTTCGGCTCGTCGGTCAGGGCCGTCCGCTTCACCGTCCATTTCACCTTCACGTCCGTCGCCGGCGACGCCGGCCCGCTCTCGCGGTCGTCGGTTTGCTCCCACTCCAGCCCGGTGAACCGCCCGTTCGCCACGTCATACGTCCCGGTGGCGGTCACGCTCGCCTTCACCGCGGCGGCCATCTCCACCCCCTCGGCGGTGCCGGCGATGGTGAACGTGGCCACGCCGTCCTTCACGCCCGTCAGCGTGCCCTTCAGGTCGTTCTTGGTCAGCCCGTCGAACTGCAAGGCATGCTGGCAACCCGAGTCCGACACCGCCCACGTGTCGCCCGCCTTCACCTCTTTGTTCGGCAGCAGCAGCGGCAGCGAGAGGGTGTCGAAGTGGTCGCCGACAAGGTCGAGTTCGTCGCGGGTGAACGGTCCGTTCGGGCAGACGTGCAGCGTCTCGGTCTCCGTCCGCACGGCCACCGTCAGCCGGCGGTCGGCGGTCAACTCCCGCTTGCTCTGCTCCCCGCCGAAGGTATTCGCCGCTTTCGCCTCGGTGTAGAACCGCACCACCTTGCCGGCCCCGCCCGCGGCGTCCGGCGACTCCACCCGCTCGACGAACTTGATGCCCGCCTCGCCGGTCATCGGCAGCGTCTTCTGCCGCCCCTCGCGGTCGAGCAACTTCATGTTGCCGTCGAGCTTGAGTGTCAACTCGTAGCTGAAGTGCTCGCCGGGCTTGAGCTGTTCGGACAGCTTCACGCTCTGGGCGAACAGCGGGGTGACGAGAACCAGACCAGCGAACACGGCCAGACGAACCGGCATCGGGAAACCCTCCGGGCGGCAGAGGGCGGGGGATACCGTGGGGACGGAGGGCGAGTCAAGATGGGTCGGAAGGCGGTCTGGGCCACGCAGGATCGTAGGAGAGGGCGGACGGGTAGGGTGGGTCAGACGGACGGCTTCCGTCCGGCGACCCACGGGATCAGGCCACGTGGGTCACCGGAGCGAAGCGCTCCGGCCAGACCCACCCTACGTACTCAGCGACCGTCACCCACCAGGGAAGTACCTGGGACTGCCTGAACTACTTGGACAATTTCCGAATTTCAGCCTCAATCTGGGCAATTTTTTCTTGATCTCGAGTGACCCATCTCTCCGCACTGGCCACCGCCTTGTCAATCTGAAGAAGCGCCTTCTTGGACGTCTCGACGCTTCTTGTCTTGAGATCGATATGAGTCGCGGCACTCTTCATGTTTGCTGCCGCGGCTTTCTTCTGGTCGTCGGTCGTTGCTTTCGTGTGACTAACCTCGGCATCTCGGTATTTCTTCTCCTCCACGGCCAGTTCTTCTTCGCGCTCGACGAGTCGCTTCTTCTCGGAGCGTAGCAGATCAGTCTCGAAACGCAGCGATTGTAGATCGCGGGATAACGTCTTCTTGGTCTGTTCTAACTCCGACAGTTTGGCACGGAGGAGTCCTTCGTTCTTCCCAGGTTGCGCGAGAAGGGGAATGGAGAGAAGCAGCAAGCCACAGATGGTGAGAATCCAGCGCATTCGGAACTGATGCATGTGACACCTCTAAGTTTGATGGCCGAACGACCCAACCCATCGGCGGCGGGTACGCAGCGAGATGCGGTCAAGAACCACCTATGCCCCCGTCATCAGGCGCAGCGCTTTGTTCGGCGTGACTTTCAGTCCAGAGGGCGGTAGATGGTGAAGCCCTGCGCACAGTGCTGGTTGCTATGTGGGTAACTGGAACTGCCGCGTGGTCTCCGCTCTCCGCGGATACCGTTCTCGTTCTGGACGAGGTGGTCGCCGCACAAGTACGGGCAAGTGTGGTCCTGCTCGAAGAAGACATCCCGCATGTCGGTGTAGACATCATACAGGATGACCTCCACGCGAGCGTCTGCCCCACAACCAGCCACGCTGCACTTTGGTTTATCCGCCACGATCCACCCTCCACCGCCGAACTTGTGATTCGGCAGGTCTGCATATCCTGACGGCGCAGACCCTGCTATTCCGGGTGCGTCCGCAAGAGGGTACAGCACACCCGCCGGCCGATCAAGCCTTTTCGCCCGTATTATGGAGACCGGCAAGATTGGCTTGCGTGGTGCCGCTCGGCAAGCGGCACCTACCTACTTCCCGCCGAGTTCCCGGAGGCAATTCCGGAGGTAGCGCGCTCTCGCGGCGTTCCGCTCCTCGCCGTCGAGTTGCTGGCCGGTGAGCTTTTGCAGGTGGGCCGCCTGCGAGTGGATGAACAGGCGGTTCACGGTCGTGTGCGGCAGGTCGTCGAGCAGGTTCAGGTGGATGCCCAGCCGCACCGACGACAGCAGTTCCATCGTCTCTTCGCTCGTAATCATGGTGGCGCTGCCGAGCGTGCCGATGGCCCGCGCCACGCGGTCCTGCTCCGCCTGTCGCCGCTCCTTCAACAGCACCTGTCGGGCCTGCCGCTCGTATTGCAGGATCATGCCGATCACTTCTTTGATCTCGGTCAACAGCCGCGGCTCGCTCTTGCCGAGCGTCACCTGATTGGAGATCTGATACAGGTCGCCGCTCGCCCGGCTGCCCTCGCCGTACAGCCCCCGCACCACCAGGTTGATCTTCTGAAGTGCCTTGAACACCTTTTCAATCTGCTTCGTGATGCCGAGCGCCGGCAGGTGGAGCATGACGCTCGCCCGCAGGCCGGTGCCCACGTTCGTCGGGCAGGCGGTCAGGTAGCCGAACTGGTCGTGGAAGGCGTAGCTCAGGCGGGCTTCGAGGGCGTCGTCCACGCGGTCGATCCGCTCCCAGGCGTCGTCCAGGGCCAGCCCGCTCCGCATCACCTGAATCCGCAGGTGGTCTTCCTCGTTCACCATCACACTGACGGACTCGTTCGCGTCGAACGCCACCCCGCGCGGGCCGTCGAGGGTGCTGGCCAGTTCACGGCTGATTAGCTGCCGTTCAACAAGAAACTGGCGGTCCAATGCCGACAACTCGGCGACACTCACGTATTCCAGCTTGGGGTCGAGGGCGGCCTTGCTGACGGCGTCCCGCACGCGGGCTTCGGTCTCCCCTTTTTGTGCAACGGTGGCGCGGGTGGTGAACGGCAGGTCGGCCAGGTTGCGGGCCAGCCGGATGCGGGTGGAAACGACCACGTCCACGTCCGGGCCGGTGCCGCGGAGCCATTCGCCCAGGTTCGGCAGCAGGCTATCCAGGTCCATCGGCCCCTTCCTTCTGTCGGATCAGGTCGCGGAGGCGTGCGGCCTCTTCGTACCGTTCGGCGTCCACCGCCTCGGCCAGTTGGCGGCGGAAGGCGGCGGCCTCGCCCCGACCGGCCAGGGCCTTCGGCACCTTCCCGCGGTGGGCGGTGTCGCGGTGGATGCGGTCGAGGAGTGTGCGGAGTACGTCCCCGAAGGCATCATAGTCGTGCGCGCACCCGAAACGGCCGTCGGTGCGGAATTGGGCGTACTTCAGCCCGCACTCGGGGCACTTCAGGCCGGTCGTGTCGGCGGCCGAGTGCTGCCCGAGGACCATCTGCACGAGGGCCTGCAAGTTCAGCGGGGCGGACGTGACCGGCCCGTCCGTCAGGACGCCCTCCCGCCGCGCGCACCTCTCGCACAGGTGCTGCTCCACCTTCTTCTTGCCGATCAGGCTGGTGTAGTGGATGGTGGCCGGCAGGCCGCAGAAGTGGCACGGGTTCATGGGGCCACGCCGGGTGGGGGGGACGCTGCGCGTATCATCGGGGGTGCCGCCGGTGGGGTGCAATGCCAGATCGGGAGTGAACCGCACCTGGAACCGGGAACGGAGTGACCGGGTGGGCAAAGACGCACCCGGTCACTCCGTTCCCGGTTCCATTACCCCTCTTCCATTTGCTTGATGCGGTCCCGCAGGCGGGCGGCCTCCTCGTACTTCTCGCCGGTGACGGCGTCTTGCAGGCTGCGGCGGAGCTGGGCCAGCTCCCGCATCTCGGCCTTCGCCCGCGGCTGGCGGCGGGGCGACTTGCCCTCGTGCGTCGGCTCCCCGTGGATGCTCTCCAACAGCGGGATGAGTTCGGGCTTGAAGGAGTCGTAGTCGTGCGGGCAGCCGAGCCGGCCGGTGTTGCGGAACTCGACGAACTTCAGCCCACACATCTCGCAGACCTTCCCGCCGGGGTCGTCGCCGTCCCCGCCGCCCGCCTTCTTGCCCGGTGCCGTCGGGTAGAGGTACTTCTTCGCACACTCTTCGCAGAAGTGGTACTCCTCGAACTTGTCGAGCGGCAACACCTCGGTGATGTGCAGGGTGGCCTGTTTCGGGCATCGCTGGCATTTCATGAGGGCGGTTCCGCACCGGGGGGGCAGACGGATTGTAGCACGGTTGGCG
>JANNQE010001418.1:0-3776 GCA_031441625.1 Planctomycetia bacterium | reverse complement strand
TTCGCACCCGCGGCCCTTGCGGGCCGGGTTCGCCAAAATCGGGTTACGACGGCACGGTGCGGATCATGTCTTCCACCTGGGCCATGTAGAAATTCAGCCCGAGCACGTTCGGGATGCGGACCTCCCGCTTGTCCCCGCTGGCGAACTTCAGGATCAGGTCGCTCGACCCGAACCCGAGGAGCAGGTGGCGGAACGGGTCGTCCCGCTGCTTGGTCAGTTGCACGCCGACGGTCGAGTACGCTTCCACGGCGTCGCCGATGTGCTCGCACACGCGGATCTGGCCGGGCGAGAAGATGACGAACTGGCGGCGGTCGAAGATGAAGAAGGCGAGCGCCCACAGGGCGAACACCACCCCGCCGATGATCAGGTAGGTGGCCAGGTTGACGTACACCAGCCACGACGACAGGGTGCGGCCGATCACGTCCCACGCCCCCGGCACCAGGCTGATGATGACCACGATGAGGGCGATGAGGAGTCCCACCACGAACGACCACAGCCCCCGCAGGGGCACGTTGGTGGTGAACACCACCATGAGTAGGGTGACGACGAACATGGCCCCAAGGAACGGGTGGCGACTCATCCGCACCGGCCACGGCGAGTTGGCCGGCTTCTTCGTCTCCGGGTCGGGCTTGGACAACTCGACCGCATTGCGGACCGGTTGGTGCTGGTAGTCCAGCCCCTTCGCCTTGTCGTCGTCCAGGGTGAAGGTGAACGCCTTCGGCTTCTTCTGCCCTTCCTTGTCGGTGATCGGCTGGCCGTTCTCGTCCTTCACGTAGTCGGCCTCGGTCACCTGCCCGCCGCTCGGCAGGACGGCCAGCCGGTTGTCCTCGATGAGCGTCCAGAAGGCGCAGAAGAAGCACACCACCCACACCGGCCACCAGTAGAAGAGCATGGACCGGCCGATCAGCTTGATCTCGCCCGGCCGCTGGGCGGCGGCGGCCGGCGGCGCGCCCGGCGGGGCGGTGCCGGGCGTGGTGCTGTGAGGCGGCGGGGGCGGGGTCGGGCCGGGGGTGGACATGCGCGGGGGTTCCGGTGGGTGGTCGGTTGGACGGGTATTCGCCGCGGTGGGGTGGGCATTTCGCCCGGTCGCAGCCGACGAACCCTCATTTCGTTACGGACGGGATGGCAAAAGGGCGAGGGTGGGGGGAATTGCGATTCCGCCCCGCCGCCCGGCGTGGTATTCCTGGTGCGTCCCCCGGAGCCGCCACCATGTCCGCCGTCGCCCTCACATACACCGCACCGCCGTTCCAGGGCATGACCACCTTCCGCAAGCTGAGTGTGGCCGAGTACCAGAAGATGATCGACACAGGCATCCTTCAAGAAGACGACCGTGTCGAGTTGCTCGAAGGCCACATGGTGGTGAAAATGCCCGCCAACCCGCCGCACGACTCGACCCTCGCCAAACTCGACCGCCGATTCCAACGGATGGTGCCGGATGGGTATGTTGTCCGCTATCAGCACGGCTCGCCCCTCCCGGACAGCCGGCCCGAACCCGACTTGGCGGTGGCGCGGGGGGCCGAAGATGCGTTCGACACCCGCCACCCGCTACCCGCCGACCTCGCGCTCGTCATCGAGGTGGCCGACAGCAGCCTGCCCATCGACCGGGTGGACAAGAACCGCATTTACGCCCGCGTGAGCATCCCCCAATATTGGGTGGTGAATCTGGTGGACGAGCAGATCGAGGTGTACACCGACCCGACCGGCCCGCAGTCGGCACCGGTCTATCGCCGCCGACAGGACTACCCCCGCGGGACCGCCGTTCCGGTGGAACTCGACGGCACCGCTGTAGGAACAGTGGTTGTTGACGAGGTGCTGCCGTAGCCTGAGCCATTTTCATCCGATTCCCCCTTGCCCGACCCACCCGCCGCGTATGATAGGTTCTTCTGCTGAACGCACGCTCCTCTGCCCGCACGTCTGCGGTTCGCACTCCGGGGGCATCAGTTCGCATCCCCCGCACACCGCCGGCACCCCCGGCGGGAAGGCTCGTTTCGTGACCGACAGTCCGACCGTTCTTCCGTTCGCCGCTCTGGGACTGACCGCCGACCTCGCCGCCGCCGTCGCCGCCGCCGGGTACACCACCCCCACGCCCATTCAGACGCAAGCGATTCCGCCGCTCGTCGCCGGCAAAGACTTCGTGGGTGTCGCCGCGACCGGCACGGGCAAGACCGCGGCGTTCGCCCTGCCGCTCGTTCACCGCCTGTCCGCCGACCCGAACCGCGACCGCCGCAAGCCGGCCGCCCTGGTGATGGTGCCCACCCGCGAACTGGCCATCCAGGTGGCGAAGGCCATGAGCGGGTACGGCAAGGCGCACAAGATTAAAGTGGTGCCGGTGTACGGCGGGGCCGGGTTCTCCGAGCAGGTGCGGGCGCTCCGCATGAACGCCGACGTGGTGGTGGCCACCCCCGGCCGCGCGCACGACCACCTGCGGCGCGGCTCCCTCGACCTGTCGGGCCTGATGACGGTTGTGCTGGACGAAGCCGACGAGATGATGGACATGGGCTTCGCCGAGGACATCGACGCCCTGCTGTCGGCGTCCCCCGCCGGCCGACAGACGGTGCTCTTCTCGGCCACCATGCCGCCGCGGATCGCGGCCATCGCCGCCAAGCACCAGACGAACCCGGTGAAGGTGCAGATCGCCGCCCCCGTGACGGCCGCCGGGGCCACGCCGAAGGTGAAAGAGCTGGTGTACCACGTCCGCATGTCGGACAAGCCGCTCGCCCTCGCCCGCCTGCTGGGCAGCGAGCCGGACGCCTCCGCCATCGTGTTCGTCCGCACCCGCAACGACGCCGACGGCCTGTCGTCGGCCCTCACCGCCCGCGGGTTCCGCCCCGAGGCCATTCACGGCGGGCTGAACCAGGAGCAACGGGACCGCGTGATGGATCGCTTCCGCGGCGGGGTGGTGCGGGTGCTGGTGGCCACCGACGTGGCCGCCCGCGGCCTGGACATCGGCCACCTGTCGCACGTGGTCAACTTCCACCTGCCGGAAATGGCCGAGACCTACGTCCACCGCATCGGGCGGGTCGGCCGCGCCGGGCGGGAGGGGGTGGCCATCACGCTGGCCGACCCGCGGGAGCGCGGGATGCTCAGCCAGGTGGAGCGGATGACCGGCCGGCGGATGACCACCTCGAACCTGCCGGGCAAGGCGTCGGTGCGGGCGAAGCAACTGGGCGGGCTGACCGACGGCCTGCGCCAGGCGATTGCCGCCGGCGGGCTGGACGACGTGAAGAAGATGCTCGAACCGCTGCTGGCCGAACACTCCCCGGTGGACGTGGCGGCGGCGGCGGTGTCACTGCTGTCGAAGGCCACGCAGCCGGTGGACAACGACCCGGAAGTGGTGGGGGCGATGGCCCCGGCCGCGCCCACCCGCGCCCCCCGGACGATGGGGGCGGCCCGGCCGAGGCTCGACGCCCCGCGGCCGAAGCCGGCGAGCGCCCCCGGCACTGCGACCGGCCCGCGCGGGATGACGCGGGTGTGGATCGGTGCCGGGCGTGCGGCCGGCGTCGGCAAGCGGGAACTGACCGCCGTCTTCGCCGAAGAGCTGGGCGTGCCCGCCCGCGACCTGGGGACGATGGACGTGATGGAGCGGTTCAGCCTCGTCGACGTGCCCGGCGGCATCGCCGACTACGTGGTGAGTACGCTCAACGGCGTGCGGATGAACGGCAAGTCGGTGACGGTGCGGCTGGACCGCGGCGGCTCGGTGGCGTGAGCGGAAATGAACGAGCCGCGACCGCCAGGGAGCGGACGACTGAAACCGCGACCGGCGGGGAGCGGGTGAC
>JANNQE010001417.1:0-2558 GCA_031441625.1 Planctomycetia bacterium | reverse complement strand
GGCCGGTCGTCGGTCCACTCCTTCGGCAGGTACAACGCCCGGTCGATCAGGGCATGGCCCTTCCCACCCGCGTAGGTCAGGAACACGCCCACCTGGGCGTTCTCGATCCGCCCGGCCGTGCCGGTGTACTGGCGGGCGACGCCACAGGATTTGGTCCCCTTCTTCAGGAACCCGGTCTCGTCCACGACCAGCACCCCGCCCGCCTCACCCAGGTACTCGTGAACGTACCGCCCCAGGTCATCGCGGACGGCGTCGGCATCCCAGTCGGCGCGGGCGAGCAAGTGCTGAACGCCGTCCGGGGTGGCCTCCCCCAGGTGTTCAGCCACCTGCCACCCGTTCTTCCGCTCGGCGTCACTGAGCAGCGCCCGCACGTAGGCGACGGCTCGCCGCCGCGGCTCGCTCCGAGCGAAGTGGCGGCCGATCCGCCCACCGACGGCCTCGACCTCGTCTGCCCAGCGCTCCACCGCCGCCCGCGTCGGTCGTCCTGACATCGCAACCCCTCGCCACAAATCCTGGCAGGGACAGTTCTAGCAACTACGGCTGTAGGACTAGAGCACTTTCACTTTCATCGTAGCGAGTATCCGGAGTTTTCGAAGTAGTGGCGGGCATCCGTGCGGGTGATCCAGTCGAGGGACTGGCCGAATGCCTCTTCCAGGGCGGGGAGGGTCCGCAACTCCCGCCGCCGTAGTTCGGTCTTGATCTTCGAGAAGACCTGCTCGATCGGGTTGAAGTCGGGGCTGTACGCCGGCAGGTAGACCACCCGTGCCCCCCGGCCTCGGACCGCCTCCGCCACACCGGCGACCTTGTGAGTGGCCAGGTTGTCCATCACCAGCAGGTCGCCCGACCGGAGGTGGGGAACCAGTTGCTGGCGGACGTACTCGCGGAACACCTCCCCGGTCAACGCCCCGTCCACCACCAGCGGGGCGAACAGTCCGCCGAGGCGGAAGGCGGCCACGAACGTGGTGGTCTTCCAGTGGCCGTGGGGGACGACTCCGGCCACCCGCTGGGGGGTCGGCCCCCAGCCGTAGAGGCGGGTCATGGCCGTGGTGCCGAACGTCTCGTCGAGGAAGACGAGGCGGCGGGGGTCGATGCCGGCCGCGAAGACGGCCCAGACGGCCCGGTCGGCGGCGACATCCGGCCGGTCCCGCTCGGCCGCCTGAAGGGACTTTTTTTCAGCGACAGTTTCAGGTCGCGGAGGGCGTTCCACAGGTTGGAGATCGAGGTCGTCAGGCCGAGGTCGCGGCGGAGGTCTTCGAGCGTGGTGCCCGGCTTCTCGGCCACCTGGGCGAGGATCCGCCCACCCTCCCGCTCGGCCAGCGACCGCCGGCGGTTCGCCTTGGACTTCGGCTCCAGCGGTTGGCCGGACCGGTGCAGCGCCTTGATCGACCGCACCCAGGCGGAACTGCTGCCGAGGGCCGCCGCGATTTCGGCGGTCGTGTACCCGTCGGCGGTGAGTTGGACGACCCGCCGACGGAACTCGACCGGGTAAGTTTTCATTGGCGACTCCTGAGGGTGATCGCCGACAGTACCCGACCGGATCACCGGGCGCAAGACTGAAGCTGAAAGTGCTCTAATCCTACAGCCGTAGTTGGTCAGTCCGGCGGTCTCGCCCCGCGTTTTCGGTAGTGGCACTCCCTCGCCCGGTGCTGGTGTCGTCGCCGCCAGAGCGACCAGGCTAGCACCCGCTCGGCGTCCGGGATGAACGCCCAGATCAGCCGCAGGAGCAACTTCCGCACCTCGGGCACGCTCAGGCGGATCAGCCGCTCGCCCCCTTTTTCCGCCGTCCGGCCGGGAGCCGCGAGCGGATCACGGCCACCACCGCCAGGGCGAACAGGCTGAGCGTCACGTGCCGGTGCCAGCCGGTCCAGCCCCGGACCTCGTACTCGTCCAGCCCGCACTCGCCCTTGGCCAACTCCAGGCACTCCTCCACCCGCCACCTCGCCCCCGCCACGCGAATCAACTCGCCCGCCGGGGTGTCCGCCGGCCCGCGGGCGAAGAAGTACGCCCGCTCGTCCGGCCGCTCCCGGTGCCGTCGCACCACCAGCCACAGTTGCCACCCCTGCCCGTCCACCGCCCCGAACGCCCGCACCGCCCAGTCGTACTCCCGCGGCCCCTTGCTCCCGTCCCCGGCGCTCGCCCGCACCCACCCGCTTGCCGGCAACGCGTCGCTGATCGCCCCCACCGTCGAGCGGAACGGCCCGTCGAACAGCGGCTGGTTGGATGGCACCGCCAGCAGGTACGCCTGCCCGTTCGCCTCCAGGAACCGCCGGAACTTGCCGTCGTGCCCGTACACCGTGTCGCCCGTCACCCAGGCGGCCGTCACCCCCACCGCCCACGCCCGCCGGATCATCCGCTCGGCCAATTGCGTCTTGGTGGCGAACCCGACGCCCTCGGGGACCCCGGCCGCCCGGCACCGCGGCCGGTCGTCGGTCCACTCCTTCGGCAGGTACAACGCCCGGTCGATCAGGGCATGGCCCTTCCCACCCGCGTAGGTCAGGAACACGCCCACCTGGGCGTTCTCGATCCGCCCGGCCGTGCCGGTGTACTGGCGGGCGACG
>JANNQE010001416.1:0-4671 GCA_031441625.1 Planctomycetia bacterium | reverse complement strand
CCAGAGGTCTCTGGTGCCCACCCTCACGGTCGGGCCTCCGATCCGAGCGAACGGCCGGGTTACGGCAGCTTGACGGTCTTCAGGCTCAGGCTCTTGTCTTTGGCCTCCACCACGATCAGCGCGTGCTCGTCGTCCAGCCGGTCCAGTTGCACCACCCCTTCCAGTTCCTTCACCGTCTCGAACTTGACGCCGGAAGTCTCCGGCGACCGCTTCGTCGTATCGATGGTCTCCGCCTTCTCGATCCCGTCCAGCCCGATCTTCATCACCCCCCGCTTGTTGTTCGCCATCAGCGCGTAGTCCTTCTTGTCCTTGGTGTACACGATGATGTCGAGCGGGCGGTTGCCGTTGCCCATCTCGGCCACCGTCGTCCCCTTCACCTTGGTGCCCGGCTTGAGCTCGGCCAGCGGGATGCGGACGAGTGGGGTGCAGGTGTACGACGCGATCAGGTAGTCGGCCCCGCTGATCTTGTACGGCACGAACGTACGGACCGGGGACCGCGTCTCGAAGGCGTTGTGCGCCCCGTGGAAGATCTCCACGGCGGTGCCCTTGTCGGCGTCCTTGAACGGCACGGCGATGGCCCGCAGGGTGCTGGCGAACTCCTCGTTCGACAGGCCGGCCACCACCAGCTTGCCGTCCACGAACGCCATGCTGGTGATCGCCTCGACCCGCTGCTTCTCGGTCGCGTTCGACAGCTTGTGGGTGGCGAACGTCACGTCCTTGGTGGCGAACTCGCTCAGCTTCTTGCCCGCCCGGTCGTACTTCATGAGCATGGCCCCGCCGGCCTTGCGGCTGGCCGCCACGAACACGTTCCCGCTCGCCGGGTTCACCTTCACGTCGTTCAGCACCACGTCCTTGGCCTCGACCCCGAGCAGCCCGCCGGCTGCCTTGCCCAGGTCGTCCACGGACACTTCGCCCTTGCCCCCCGCCTTCGTGTCGCCGGTGGCGACGGCGGTGATGGTGCCGGCCGTCGGGTCGCCGACGAACAGCACCCCGTCCGGGCCGAACGCCAGGGCGGAGATGGACTTGAAGTCCGGCGTGCCCTTGCTCATCCCGGTCGTCAGGTCGGCCCCGACCGACGCCCCGCCCGCGACCGCCACGGCCAGCAGAGCGGAGAACAACTTCCTCATGGCAATCCCCCCGAAAGGAAAGGTGGGCGGGTTTCCCCGCCGGGGGTTCATCTTGCGCGAGAAGCGGGCTGGGGGCCAATGAGAAATGGGGAACACAGGGCCGGCGGGTGAGCGTTACGAGAATGGGTGGAATCGCGGACGCGGTCAGGCCTCGACGCCAACGGCGTCGTTCACACAGCCCGGGGTTGAGGACCGAAGGTCCGACACCCTGGGAACGTGGGGCATCCCCAACGATCCGACCCCAACGCGGTCGTTCACTGGTCGAGTGAACGACCCCGTTGGGGTCGGGGCATTCGTGACTGCGGTCCCAGGGTGTCGGTGCGTCGCACCTCAACCCTGGGCTGCATGAACAACCCCGTTGGGGTTGCTCACTTCACCAGCTCGTTCAGCGTGTAGTATGCCTCCGGGTGAAGCAGGCCGTCGCCGGCGGCGGTCTTCACGCCGTTCAGCGCGAAGTCGTACACCCGCCCGCGCTTCAGGTTCGGCACCGCCACGCTCACCGTCTTGCCGTCCGCGCTCACCGTCACGCCCTTCACCTCCTCCGGCTGGGTGTCCGTCTCCGGGCAGCCGTAGTCGCTCTTGTAGATGTACGTGTACGACTTCACCCCGAACGCCTTGTCGCCGACCGTCTTCGCGTCGAGCGGGGTGGTGAAGGTGAAGTCGAACCCGGTCTTGGTCAGCTTGACGTTGTGGATCTCGGCCGGCGTCTTGCCGCCGAAGCTGATCCGCTGCAACCCGTACGGCTTGCCGCCGAGCGACCCCCACCCGCGGTTCGTCTCGCCGACGTACAGCGCGCCGTCCGGCCCGAAGGCCATCCGGTTCACCCCGCACTGCAACCCGCGGCGGAACGGGAAGCACGCCCCCTGGTACACGCCGTTCACCTTCTCCAGCGCCACCCGCATCACCTCGGCGTTGTTCTGGTCGCCGACGAAGCACTGGCCGGCGAACGGGCCGAACTTGCCGCCGGTGGTGTCCCACACGGGTTCGCTCACGCTCTTGCCCATCCGCCCGTAGGGGAACCAGATGCACGGCGGGTCCAGGTCGGGCATCCCGCTCGGGGCCGTCTTGCCCGGTGCCGGCTGGCCGTCGTACATCATGCCGCTCGTCACCTTGTCCGGCACCTTGCCGGCGAACGGCGAGTCCTTCAGCCACCGCAGCCCCGCCTGGTGGCCGTAGAACTTGCCCTTCTTCAGGTGCTGCATCTTGTTCGTCGCCACCCACTCGCCCTGGTTGTCGCAGTAGAACAGGTCGCCGTCGGGTGAGAAGTTGATGCCGTTGGGCGACCGCACCCCGTAGCACCACGGCTCCATCTCGCCCGTCTTGCCGTCCACCCGCACGCACCACCCCCGCCACGGCACTTTGGCCTGGTGGCCGCCGCCGAAGCCGACGTTCAGGGTGATGTAGAAGTCGCCCGTCTTCGGGTCGCGGGCCGGGCCGAAGGCGTACTCGTGGTAGTCGCCGGACACGCCCCACTTGTCGCAGAACGTCTCGAACCCGTCGGCCTTGCCGCTCTTCCCTTCCGTCACGATGGTCAGTTCCGGCCGCTGCACCACATACACCGTCTTGTCGTCCTTCACCCACATGCCGAGCGCCTCGTGCAGCCCCCCGGCGTACTTGCTGAACTGGCTCTCGCTCGGCGTCTCGCTGGTCGGGTTGTCCACCATCCAGATTTCGCCGCGGCGGGTGCAGACGAGCAGCTTGCCGTCCGGACGGAAGGCCAAACCGCCGGCTTCGAGCACACAGTCTTTCGGCGTGGGGAACGTGACCACCGGGTAGAACTTCGCCTCTTCGCCCTGGGCCGGGTTCGGCTTCGCGCCTCCGCCGCCACCGCCGCCCGTGGGGAAGTCTTTGTCGAACTTGGCCCGCACGTCCTTCGGCAGGCTTTCGGGCAGCAGCGGGGCGATGTACGCCTCCCACCCGCCGGCCGCTTGCCCGATCTTCACGAGCAGCTTGTTCGTGCCCTTCTGCACGTCGAGGGTCACGATGTCTTGATCCGGGGCGGCCGGGCGGACGTGCGGCTCGTGATAGATCCGCTTGCCGTTCAGGAACACGCTGAGCGTGTCGTCGGACCCGAACGACACCGGCAGCTTGACCGCCGCGGCCGACTCGAACTCGTGGTAGAAGTAGACCACCGCGTCGTTCGGCGACTTCGGGCAAAGCGGCTTCAGGTCGAGTACCTGGCCGAGCTTGAACGTCGTCCACGCCTTCCACCCGACCTTCGCCCCGCCCTTGCCGGTGTACTCGGCCTTCAGGTCCACCCCCTTCTCCGGCGGGTAGGCTTCGTCGAACCCGGCGTTTTCCTTGTTGTCGAACGGCCCGGCGTAGAGCCACGGGCCTTGCAGCGTCGGCAGGCCGAAGCTGGCGAGGGTGGCGGCGGCCGTTTCGCCTTTGGTGGCCTTCTTGACGTACTGGCCGTCCGCCTTCGGCTGGGCGAGCGACACGAGCGGGAGGGCGGTCGCCAGGGCGACGACCGCGAGGGCGAGGAGGCGATGTTTCATGGGAGATGAGGCTTGGGGTGGGGTGGAGAAGGATTCGATCAGGAGGGACACGGATGACACGGAACAAGCAGGGGTGAAGAGGATCAGGCACAGAATTGATTTCTGCCGATCCTCTTCATCCCTGCCCTCATCCTCTTCATCCGTGTCCCGGTTCTGTTGGTCCGTTTACGACAGCTTATCCCAGAGCGAGTCGAACTCCCGCTGGAAGCCGGCCAGCAGGGCCGGGTCGCCGGTGTCGGTGATGTTCTCTTCGTTGTTGGCGGCGGCCGAGCGGGTCCAATTGTAGCTGCCGTTGATCAGCCGCGAGCGGTCGAAAATGGCGAACTTGTGGTGCATGTGAAACGGCGTCTGGTCCACCAGCAGCGGGATGCCGGCGGCCTGCAACCGCGGCACGTCCGACCCCTCGTCGAACGCCTTGTCGTTGTCGGTGATGATGCGGACCTTCACCCCCCGCGTGTGGGCGGCGAGGATGGCACTCGTGATGCGGTCGTCGGTGATGGTGAACACACAGATGTCGGCCGTGCGGCGGGAGCTGTTCAGGCGGGCGACGATCCGCCCCAGGCAGCCGTCGCCGGGGCTGAAGAAGGCTTCGTCGGCGGCGGCCGACGGCGACGCGGCGGCGGTCCCGCTCATCGGCACGAGCACCTTGAGCACATCTTCGAGGAAGTCGATGACGGCCACGGCGGTCGGGTCGGCGACGGCGTGGCGGGCGGCGTCGAACACGCGGCTGCGTGCCACGCCCCGCTTCTGCTCGCTCGTCACGTTGGCGCTCACCCACTGGGTGAGCGCCTTCCGCTCGGCTTCCGACAGCTTGTGATCGACGAGGAACTGGCGGAGGAGGGCGTCGAGTTCGGCGGCATTCATGCGGGCGGGTCCGGCGGGAGGCGTGCGGGAATTATCCCGACTGCGGACGTGGAGGGCAAGCGGGAGATGAAAGTCGGTGCCGCAGTTCACCGAGCGTGGGGCGGGGTGGCCATTGGGGGGGGGGGGTAGGGGGGGGGCGGGCGCCCCCACGCCGCGGGGGGGGGGGGAACCGAGAGGCGGGG
>JANNQE010001415.1:0-1888 GCA_031441625.1 Planctomycetia bacterium | reverse complement strand
GGGGGCCGGGTCCGGCGGCGGGGGGGCCACTCCGGGCCCACCCCGGGCCGCATGGCCGGGGGGTGGGGGGGGTGGGGGGCTGGCCCCCCCGGCCATTGCGGCCGGGGTTCGCCAAATCCCTCCACGTCCGACGAGAATGGCCGCTTGCGGGCGGGGCGGGGTGTGTCGTATAATCCCGAAGTGGAAACCCGCCTGTTAGAAGTGGATGCCGAACCGACGCCGGCCGCGCCCCCGCGGGCGCGGGTGCTGGTGTTCGGCCCGGTGCCGTCCGGCTCGCCCTTGCTGGCCGGGTCGGACACGGTGCGGTTGCCCGACGCGAAAGCGGTGGCCGACGCCCTGCACGACGGCGGGTTCGCGGCCGTCGTGGCCGATCCCGCCCTCCTCACCGAGTTCTTCGACGAGTACCGCCGGAACACCCTCATCCTGTCGCACGCCGCCCGCGGCATCGCCTTCACCGACCTGAGCGGGCACGTGGTGTGGGCGAACGCGCGGATGCACGAGTGGTGCGCCGCCGACCCGGTCGGCCGGCACCTGCTGGCCGCGCTCGACGCGCCGACGGTGGCGAGTGAGACGGCCGACCCGATGGCCGCCCTCCGCCGCGGGGAGAGCGTGGACGTGCGGCTGCACCGCACCTCCGGCACGCCCGAGTACCTGGAGGTGTCCGCCCACCCGGTGTACGCCCCGGACGGCACCGTCAGTCAATTCATCGCCCTGTGCCGGAACGTGACGTCCGAGGTGGAGCAGCAGCGGAAGCTGGACGCCCTGCATCAGGCGGGCAACGAACTCGTGGAACTGGACGCCGCCACCATCGCCGAGGTGAGCCTGCCGGAGCGGGTGGAGTCGCTCAAGGACAACCTGCGGCGGTTGATCCACAACCTGCTGCACTACGACATCATCGAGGTGCGGCTGTACGACAAACGGACGAACGAACTCCGCCCGCTGCTCGAAGTCGGGATGGCCCGCGAGGCCGCCGCCCGCCGGCTGGAAGCCCTGCCCACCGGCAACGGCATCACGGGTTGGGTGGCGTACCACCGGCAGAGCTACCTGTGTGCGGACGCCGCCACCGACCCGAAGTACTTGGCCGGTGCCGACGCCGCCCGCAGCAGCCTGACCGTCCCCCTCATCTACCACAACGACCTGGTCGGCACGTTCAACGTCGAAAGCCCGCGGCCGAACGGGTTTACCGAAGAAGACCTGCAATTCACCGAACTGTTTAGCAAAGAGATCGCCGCCGCCCTCACCACGCTCGAACTGCTCACCGCACAACAGAGCTGCGCCGCCACCCACTCGGTCGAACTGGTCAGCCGCGAGATCGCCCTGCCCATTGACGAGGTGATCGCCAGCGCCGCCGTGCTGCTCAAGCAACTGGGGGACCGCGACGACGTGGTGGTGCGACACCTGCGGAAGATCGTGGACAACGCCCGGCAGGTGAAGGCGAGCGTGCGGCGGGTGGGCGAGCAGGCGGCCGACGCCACCGTACCCCCCGCCCCGCGCCCGCTCATGAACAAGCGAGTGCTGGTCATCGAGCAGGACGGGCGGATGCGGCGGGAGGCCCACCGCGTGCTCGAGGGGATGGGGGCGATGGCCGAGACGGTGGGCACCGCCGCCGAGGGGCTGGCACTGCTGGCCGGGGTGGAGTACGACGCCGTGCTGCTGGAGAACCGCCCGATCGACCTGGGCGGGTACGACACGTTCAAGTCCATTCGCCAGACCCGCCCGAGCGTGCCCGTGGCCATGACCACCGGGTTCGGGTACGACGCCGGGCACAGCATTGTGAAGGCCCGCGCCGACGGCATGAAGTACGTCCTGTACAAGCCGTTCAAGCCCGATCAACTGGTCGCCGCGGTGCTGGACCTGCCGAAGAAGGTGTAGGGTGGGCCGCTCTCGC
>JANNQE010001414.1:0-2910 GCA_031441625.1 Planctomycetia bacterium | reverse complement strand
CCGGCTTGCCCCGGCAGCAGGTGCCGGATCCGCTCCCAGTGGGCGTCACACAGGTCGTGGCGGCTGAACATGACTGCCTCGGCACGGGAAATTGGCTGCCCCGCCATCGCAGACCGCCTACGTTCAGTCAACACGACCTAGCCCGTCAGTGGACCCCTACAATCTCTTACTGGGGCGGCTCGCCCGGCCCCGTGGTGGATCGAAACATGGTCCGAGACAATGCCGGCGACCGAGGACCAGTCGCCGAGTTGATGGTGCCGATCCAGGACAGGTATCTGCTGCTCATCCGCGAGAACTATCTCGAAGACCCGGCCGGTGAAGAGGTTCGGTCCCTCCTGGGCACGACGTTTACGGCCCTCGCCAAGGACGGCCGGTTGGAGGCCGTCTATCACCTCGCTTGTAGTGACGACTGGCGGGAGGCGGTGGTCGGGTTGCACTACGCTATCTTCGCCGCCTGTTGGCCGAGCGAACTCGCCCACCGGATGCTCACGCCCGATCAGCGCCAAGACGCGGCCGACCTGTTGCATTCCGTCGGCGACCGATACGAGGAGAAGTTGCTGACCCTACCGCCGTTCGTCGGGTCGCTGCCCGCCCGCCCGGCGATCCTTCTGATGGCCCTTCAACGCCGCTGGCCGGTCATCACCGCCTTCTTGGACAGCGACCGGGCGGAATGCGACAGTGCGGACGTGTTCGCCGCCGCGCTGGCCGCCGAATGCCTGACCCGCCAGGGCGGAGACTTCTTGACGGATCGTGCCGGCGGGGCGCACTCATCCGAACACGTGTTCATGCTCCGGCGAAAGGTGAGGAAGCTGTTCCGCCGTGAGGAGTGGTACGACGAGCAGGAGTTTGCGCGATCTGAGTTGCGCTTCCTTCAGGCGTGGTACTTTTGGACCGGGTGGCACTCTCCCGCCCCACAGGTTTCGGAACACCGCGGGTGAGCCGGGTAACGCACGTCGGTTCTATGGTGTGCCGAAGGATGTCCGCACAAGTCGGCGGCACCTTCGTCTGGCAAGGTCGTGTGGCATCCAGTTCACGACACTTCGGAGCCCCTATGAAACGCCTCGTCCTCCCTCTGCTGCTCGCGGTGCTGATCAGCTGCGAGTCCGCCCCCGAACTGCCGCCCGCACCCGCCGACACTCGCTCCCGTGAGATCGATTACTCGACGTGGGCGAGCGTGACCGAGGAGCCGTATGCCGTCACGCCGCCGGCCGCGCAGATGTGCGCTCCTCCATTCTTTCGCCCTCCGGGTGGGGATCCGGAGTTCGCGGGAACGAGTCGCGGGCCGCACATCGACCACGCCGTCAACGTGCGGGTGAACCCCGTCGGCCTCGACGCCTTCCGCGCCCGCACGCCGGTGCCGTTGGGAACGGTGGTGGTGAAAGAGAAGATGACCGGCGGGAAGGTGGTGGCGGTGGGCACGATGACCAAACGCGAACCCGGCTACGACGCCGACCACGGCGACTGGGAGTACGGCTACCGCGAGCTGAAGGCCGACGCCCCGCCGCCGACCGCGGGCAAGATCGACTCGTGCATCGCCTGCCATCGCATCGCCGAGAAGAAAGACTTCCTGTTCCGCACGTACCTGCCGCACCAGAAGAAGTGATCCGGTACGGGAGCAACCCGATGACGACCCTGCGGGCGGTGATGCGGTGGCTGCTGGCCGGGCTGTTCGTCGCCGCCGGGGTGATGCACTTCGTCCGCCCGCAGTTCTACGTGTCGGCCATGCCGCCGTACCTGCCGTGGCATTTGGAACTGGTGTACGCGAGCGGGGTGTGCGAAGTGGTGTTGGGCGTGCTGCTGCTGGTGCCGCGGACGCGACGACTCGCCGCGTGGGGGCTGGTCGCGCTGCTCGTGGCGGTGTTCCCGGCGAACGTCCACATGGCGTTGAACCCCGACCTCTTCCCGACCATCCCGCCGGCCGTGCTGTGGGCACGCCTGCCGCTGCAAGCGGTGTTCATCGCCTGGGCGTGGTGGTTCACCAAACGCGGCGCACCGGGCGCGTGACAGCATCGGCAACGGGTCATCATGCCGGGAGTGCGGTTCGACTCCCCGATCCCGCCTCGGGTGTCGGTTCGAGTCGGCCCCGGTGGCCACCACCACAGCCCCTGCCCGTGAGCCGCGCGTGAAAGGGCAGTGGCCGCTGGCGGTAGTTCCCCGCATCCTCTCCGTACAGATTCGCACACGCCCGATCCGGAGCGCCGATGCCCGCCGTTTCCCCCGCCGACTCCCTGACCGCCCTGAACTGGCGGTACGCCGTCAAGAAGTTCGACCCGACCAAGAAGATCCCGGCCGACACGTGGTCGGCACTCGAGCAGTCGCTGCTCCTGTCGCCGTCCAGCTACGGGTTGCAGCCGTGGAAGTTCTTCGTCGTCGAGAACCCGGCGATTCGTGAGCAACTGCTGCCGCACTCGTGGGGGCAGAAGCAGATCGTGGACGCCGACAAGCTGGTCGTGTTCGCCGTCAAGAAGGACGTGACCCCGGCCGACGCCGACCGGCTGATCGCCCGCATCAGCCAGGTGCGGGGGGTGCCGGCCGAGTCGCTCGCCACCTACAGGGGGATGATGGCCGGGTCGCTGAGTCGCACCCCCGCCCCCGAGATCGACGTGTGGATGAGTCGGCAGGTGTTCATCGCGCTCGGCGTGTTCATGACCACCGCGGCGGTGCTGGGAGTGGACACCTGCCCGATGGAAGGGTTCGTGCCCGAGAAGTACGACGAGATTCTGGGGCTGACCGCGAAGGGGTACGCGAGCCGCGTGGTGGCCACCGCCGGCTACCGCGCCGCCGACGACGCGTATGCGAGCGCGAAGAAGGTGCGGTACGAACTGAGCGAAGTGGTGGAGACGCTCTGACCCCGGAACCGCCGGCGTGAGCCGGCCGGGTGTGAACTGCACCCGGCCGACTCACGCCGGC
>JANNQE010001413.1:0-5687 GCA_031441625.1 Planctomycetia bacterium | reverse complement strand
CCGAAGGGATGGACGGGACCCGACAGTTCGCTTGGTAGCCTCGGCGGCCGGAAGGCCGCCGAGGTTTTTTTTCGTCGGTCGGGGGGTGGGCGCGAAGCACGAGGCGGAAAAAAACCCCCACAAAGAGAGAGCGGACCACCCGACCGACGAAAAAAAACCTCGGCGGCCTTCCGGCCGCCGAGGCTACCAAGCGAACTGTCGGGTCCCGTCCATCCCTTCGGTCTGCCTGGCTGCTAAAACCGTTCCCCCCTCGGAACGGAGAAAGCCGACGTTGGGGCGAGCCGACTGAAGTCTTCGGGCCGCCGTCCGGGTGGGTGCGGGGTTGGCCTCCCCGCGTCCGCCGCGAACACCCAACATCTAGATCACGCCGCCGGGCAGAGCAAGCGACCGGCCAAAAAATCCTCACCACCGGGCCGGTCGCACCCCTCGAATCTACGACTCGGCGCGAGACCGCAGGGCGGTGCCGTGCTGCCAGTCGGTCGGGATGGGCCGCCGCTGCTCCTCGCCGGCGTACCGCCAGTACCGCACGCCGTCCTCGCCCACCTGCCACGAGAACGCCGCCGGCCGGCCGTTGATGCGGGTGGGGAACTCGACGCTGCCGGCCGCGTCGTCCACCAGGCTGACGCCCAGTTGGGACAGCTCGCCGACGGCCGCCGAGTACGCCTTGCTCGTCAGGTTCAGGTCGTCGGTCAGGGAGTACCGGCGGCGGCGGGACTCCCACGTCAGGCTCCGCCGCTCGCGGTCGAGCGTGTCCTGCTCGCCGCTCAGATGGGCCAGTTGCCGCTTCTTGTCCACGATGTCTTGCACGATCGACCGCACCAGCGGGAGCATCTGCCGGGCGGTGGACAGGTCGATGGCGCTCGGCTTCCGCTTGGGCTGGTCGGTCGAGCCGCTCGCCCGCTGCGAAGGTCCGCTCATGGTTGGTTTCCCCGAGTGATGGGCGTGTCACCGCCCGCTACCTCATTCTACCACCGGCCGGCGAAAATATTTCGCCACCCGGTCGCCGTTTCGATTCGGCCGTCGTCACCGCCCGGCAGAGCGTTCTATAGTACGCCATTCTCTCCGGCCAACTGTTCCCGCGGCCCGCCATGCCCGCCGTCGCCCCCGCCCTGACCGCCGACGCCGACCGGATGCTGTCCGGCCTGGTGCGGGCGGGCGTGCTCGACGCCGAGCGGGCGGCCGACGCCCGCCGCCAATTCCTCGACCGCTGGCCCTCGGGGGATGCGTCCCTCCTCGCCGACCACCTGGCCCAGCACGGCCTGCTGTCCACCTTCCAGGCCGAGCGGGCGCTGGTGGACGGGCCGGACAAACTGGAACTCGGCCGCTACCTGCTGGTCGAGCCGGTCGGCAGCGGGTCGTTCGGCACCACCTACCGGGCGGTGACACGCGGGGACGGCGAGCGGTTCGCCGTGCGGGTGCTGCCCATGCGGAGCGCCTGGCGGGTGCTGCAAGCCCGCAAGCGACTCGACACGTTCGCCGCCCTGCCCCCGCACCCGGCCGTCGTGCCGTTCACCGAAATCGACTCCGCCGCCGGCCGGCACTACCTGGCGTGGCCGTGGGCCGAAGGTCACACGTTCGACCGGCTGGTCCGCACCAACGGCCCGCTCGCCCCGGCCGAGGCCACCCGGTTGTTCGCCGAACTGGCCGACGGGTTGCGGCACTTGCACACGGCCGGCCTGCCGCACGGCCTGCTGCGGCCGAAGTCACTCCTGCTCGGGCACGACCGCCAGCCGCGGCTGCTCGACCTGGGCGTCGGCGGGATGCTGGCCGACAACGTGGCCGACGAGCGGTCGATGGTGGACACCATGGCCCTGGCCAGTGGGTCGGCCGCCATGATCGACTACACCGCCCCCGAGTGCCTGCTCGACCCGACCGTCGGTTCGCCGGCCGCCGACCTGTACTCGTTCGGCGGCTGCCTGTACTTCGCCCTCACCGGCCTGCCGCCGTTCCCCGAGGAGCGGCTGTCGGACAAAGTGATCGGGCACCAGATGCGATCGCCGGTGCCGGTCCGTACCCGCAACCCGGCCGTCCCGCAACCCCTCGCCGATCTCGTCGAACGGTTAATGCGGAAAGCCCCCGACGAGCGGCCGGCCGATTTCGCGGTCGTGCGGGCCGAACTGCGGGCGATCGCCGAGTTGCCCGAACTGGCCGCCGACGTGACGACCTCCAAGTCGTTCCACACGGTGAGGATGGAGGCGCTCGCGGCGCTGGGCGACTCGGCCGCCGTGTCGCGGTCGTACACCCGCCGGGCCGACCTGCCGCCGGCGTCCGATGTGGTGGACTTCGACGACATGCCGGTCAGCCGCCACCCGCCGGTCATCAACGACGACGACTCCCTGGACACGCCGCCGCCGGTCAAGTCGAAGGCGGCCCCCGCGCCCGCCCCCGCGCCGGTCGAGCGGCGGATGCCGTCCGCCGCCCCGGTGTCCCGCACACGGCCGGCAGTGGAGATCCCGCCCCCGCCGGCGTTCGACACCTCCGCCGCCCGCGCCGCCCGCTCGGTGCTGTTCTGGAAGAAGCAGGCCGACGCCGTGCAACTGAGCGTCTTCGGCCCGCTCGACGCGGCCCCCGGCCAGCGGGTGCGGCTGCTCGTGTACGCGCACGTGCCCGACGCCTTCGGCGGGGTGGCCACCCTGTGCCGAGCGCTCAACCCGGACGCCGAGTTGCTCGGCGGCGGGTACGTCGTGCGGCCGGTGTCTCGGGAGAGCGTGATCGCACTCCACCTGGACGTGGCCGGCGGCACGGTGCCCAAGCCGCTCGTCGAGTTCACCTGGACGGGGCAGACGCACCCGCGGTCGTTCGAGGTGCTGTTCCCGATCGAATCGCCGGACGGGTGGGTGACGGGGCAACTGGCGGCCGGCCAGCAGAAGCAGAAGGTGGGCGAAGTGGCCTTCCAGTTGGCGATTCGCAACCGACCGGGCGGGTGAGGCGGGGACGGAGCTTTTCATGGTGAACCGCCTGGATGCCAAGCACCCACGGGTTGACACCCGCGGTTCACCCCGAACCGGCGGACTCACGTCGCGCCGTTCGCCCTGAGCCAGAACCCGCCCATTTCGCGGAAGGCGTTGAAACCGGCGGCGGGGGCGGTAGAATCCTATCACCAGATGACCCGCACCCGTAGCTCAACTGGATAGAGCGTCGGCCTCCGGAGCCGAAGGTTACAGGTTCAACTCCTGTCGGGTGTACTGAAACGGTAAGGGTTTGCGACGAGAGAGAAGGAAGCGGCGAGTCTCGTTTACACCCATGTTTACACACGACGAGCGGCCGGGGTTGTTGCCCCGGCCGTTGTCCTTTCTGCTCCCCCTCTCGGAAACTGCTGTGAGCAAACCTGCAACCATCCCCACCGAACACCGCCAGACCATCTTTCGTGCCCTCATCGAAGCCCAGGACGCCGGCAAGTCCGTGGCCGAATCGCGAAAGGCGATTGCCGAGACGCACCAAGTGACCGAAGAGGTGGTGAAAGAGATCGAACGGGAGGGGATCGACGAGCAGTGGCCGCCGCTGTGAGGGCGGGTGGTGGTCCGTTGCACGATCACCGACCGTAGCAGATCCTGAACGGCTTCTTCACCCCCGCGGTCGGCCGGCCGGCGTCGCGCCCGACGACGCCGACGAAGAGCCCGCACGGAAGCCCGCGAGCCGGTCCGCCCTGCCGTTCATCCTGGTGGGGCGGACGGCACCGCCTTCGGCGGGTGGAACACGGGCGGCAGCCCGTACGGGCTGCACGGCCTGCTGGTGAGCGGCGGCGGCGACAGTTGAGGCGGCGGGCGATGGTGCTGACAACGGGCTGTCAGTGGGCGACGGCCGCGGCCGAAGGGCTGGTCGCGGCGGGGTGAGCGGTGGCGGTCACTTGACGGCCGGCGGGGTGTCGAGCAACTTCTCGATGCCGGTGAGCTTCCACTTCGCCGCCCACTTGGGCAGGTCCTGGCCGGTGCCCGTCTGCTCGGCGACCACCACCTTGTCGTCGGCCAGCACCACCACCAGCCGCTTCTTGTTGTCGCCCAGATCCCACAGGTACGCCTGATGCTTCGCCACCTTCAGTTCCTTCGGCGGGGTCTTCTCCCTCTTCAGCGCGTCGGCCGCGTACTTCTCCTTGAATGCCGGGTCGCGGGCGAGCGTCACCGTCAGCGTCTCGGCCGGCAGGTTGGGGTCGGTGGCGGTGTAGGTGCAACTCTGCGAGTACGACTCGGGCTTCTCCCCTTTGCCCACCTCGGCCTTCTGAACCTTCGTGGTGTACATCCCACCGATTGCCGGAAGTAGGTGGCGTAGTCCTTCGGGTCGGCGGCGGGGGCGAGCAGCAGGGCGGCGAGGGCGAATGCTGTCACGGGTGGCTCCGGTGGGGGGAATGAAGTTTAACTCGTCGCCCCGCCGCCCGCAATCGTCGCCCAGTCGAGCGCGTCCTTGTCGAGCGTGGGCAGGTTCACGGGTAAGGCTTCCAGGTACTTCGTCGCGGCCCCGGTGTTGAACACCACGACTTCCTCGTGCGGTTTGATTTCGCCCTGGGAAATCAGGCGTTCGAGTACGTCAAAGCACACCGCCGTTTCCGGGCAGACGCTGATGCCCTCGGCCGTACTCGCTCGCCGCATCCACGGGCCGATGGCGTCTTCCTTCCCCGCCACCGCCTGGCCGCCGCTCTCGCGGATGGCGTCGAGCATCATGAAGTCGCCCACCGCTGCCGGCACCCGCAGCCCGCTCGCCACCGTGCGCGCGTTCGGGAACAGGTCGGCGAACCGCTTGCCCTCGTCGAACGCCCGCACGATGGGGGCACACCCTTCGGCCTGAATCGAGTAGAGCCTCGGCAACTTGTCGGGCGGAATCCAACCAAGTGCAACCAGCTCCGCGAACGCCTTCCACATGCCGATCAGCCCGGTGCCGCCGCCGGTCGGGTAGAGGATCACGTCGGGCAGCCGCCAACCGAGTTGCTCGGCCACCTCCAGGCCCATCGTCTTCTTCCCTTCCAGGCGGTACGGCTCCTTCAGCGTGGACAAATCGAACCAGCCCATGCGGTCGGCCCCGGCCTTCACGACCTTGCCGCAGTCGTTGATGAGGCCGTTCACGCGGAACGCCTTCGCCCCGTACAGGTACGGCTCGAACTGGTTGACGACCGGCGTGTCGGATGGCATGAACACAAAGCACTCCATGCCGGCACGCGCGGCGTAAGCGGCGGCGGCACCGCCCGCGTTGCCGGCGGTGGGGAGCGCCACCCGCGTCACGCCCAGCCACTTCGCCAGGCTCACGCACATGGTCTGCCCGCGGCTCTTGAAGCTGCCGGTGGGCAGTTGCGACTCGTCCTTCATCCACAGGTTCTTCAGGCCGAGTTGTTCGCCCAGCCGCGGGCACGGGAGCAGCGGCGTCATGCCTTCGCCGAGGGTGACGGGTTCGGCGTCGAGCGGCAGCGGGAGGAGTTCGCGGTACCGCCAGAGGGTCGGCGGCCGCTTGGCGATGTCGGCCGGCGTGACCGCTTCACGAATCTTGTCGAGGTGATACCGCACCCAGACGGGGCGGTCGGCGTGCATGCCGACGAGCGTGCCGAACGGGATCCGCGTGCCGTCGATGGCCGCTTCCAGGTGCGAGACGAATGTGCTCATGCCGGGCAGTGTAGGGACGGCGGGTCGAGGCCCAAGCTCACGGCGAACGGCGCGGCGGGTGTCCGACGGTGCCGGGCATGTTTCCGCGCTGATGCTCGCCGC
>JANNQE010001412.1:0-3381 GCA_031441625.1 Planctomycetia bacterium | reverse complement strand
TGTTTCCGGTCGGGGGGCCCGCACCCGCCGAGCGGGGGAGGCTACCCGGCTCGCGGCGTGCGCGGGCCACCCTAACCGAGGTGTGAGCGGTTATTCGCGCCGTCCGTCGGCGGTTCTGTCGTCATGCCCTCGCCCCTCCGCGGCTGGCCTCCGCTGATCGTCCTGCCGCCGGCGGTGTTCGCCGCCGGGCTGCTCTGGCAGTGGCCGGCGTGGGTGACCATGTGGGTGGTGGCCGCCGCCATCTTCGCCGGGTGCAAATGGCTGACGTGGCGTCGCACGCCCTCCCCTGCCCCGTCGTGGGCTCACCTCGCGTACGTGTTCGGCTGGCCCGGCCTGGATGCCGCCGCGTTCCTCGGCACCAAATCCGGCAAGCGTCCGACGCCCCGCGAGTGGTGGTTCGCCGCCGGCAAGCTGACCGTAGGCATTGGCTTCGTGGCAGCGTCCGCGTTGCTCCGCGACGTGCCGCTCCTCCGCGGGTGGGTGGGAATGGTCGGGCTGGTGTTCGTCCTCCACTTCGGCAGCTTCCACCTGCTGTCGTGCCTGTGGCGCTCTCTCGGCCGCGACGCCAAACCGCTCATGAACTGGCCGATCTTCTCTCGCTCGCTGAGTGAGTTCTGGGGCCGACGGTGGAACACCGCCTTCCGCGACCTGACGCACCGCTTCCTCTTCGCCCCGCTGTCGAAGCGGCTCGGCCCGCGGTGGGCGGTCGGCGTCGGCTTCCTGTTCAGTGGGATCGTTCACGACGTGGTGATTTCCATTCCGGCCGGCGGCGGGTACGGCTGGCCGACGCTGTACTTCTTGATCCAGGCCGGCGGGTTGCTGCTCGAAAAGAAGATCGGTGCGAGCCGACTGCTGACGGTCGTCGTGCTGCTCGCCCCGGCGTTTGGCCTGTTCCACCCGCCGTTCGTGCTGAACGTCGTGGTGCCCATGCTGGATTTCCTAACGGGGTTTGCCTCCCATGCGTGACCACTTGCCCCTCATCCTGCAACTGGCCGGTGCCGCCCAACTGTGCAT
Organism: Planctomycetia bacterium; assembly: GCA_031441625.1. Classification (GTDB taxonomy): domain Bacteria; phylum Planctomycetota; class Planctomycetia; order Gemmatales; family Gemmataceae; genus JALHQU01. The sequence goes on along the minus strand of JANNQE010001412.1, from coordinate 2,367 downwards.
CCTCATCGCGTCGGCACTCGTCCCGCTCCGCCTCAACTGGAAGCGCGACCTGGCGAGCCTGCCGAAGTTGCACCTGCAAATGTACTGGACCTACGGCGGGTATATCGTCGGGTGCATCGTGGCGTTCGGCGTGGGCAGCCTGATTCTCGCCGACGACTTGTCCGCCGGCACGCTTCTTGCCCGCTGCGTGTGCGGGTTCGTGGCGGTGTTCTGGGGCGTGCGGGTGTGCTTGCAGCCGGTGTTCGACGTCAAGCCGCACCTCACCGAATGGTGGCTGAAAGCCGGCTACCATACCCTGACGGTGCTGTTCGTGGCACTCACCCTGACCTACGCCTACGCCGCGTTCGCCCCACAGTAATCTCGCGCCGGAGAACCCTGACATGGACCTGAGCAACATCAACGACCGCGGCAACGTGAGCGACGAACGCGGCCGTGGCGGAAAACGGCTGATGATCGGCGGCGGCGTAGGCGGGTTAATCATTGTCGTGCTCGGTGCCCTCGGCATCATCAGCCCGGACGTGCAGAAGTTCCTGCAAGCGCTGGTCGGCGGCCAGCAACAGGTCGCTCAGCCAGGCGACGGCACCCCACCGCCGGACGACGGGGCGAAGGAGTTCGCGGAAAAGGTTCTCGGCTCGTCCAACCGCATCTGGAAGGAGCAACTCCGCAAGGAACACGGGGTCGAGTACCGCGAGCCGAATATGCGGCTGTTCGAGGGGGACATCCGCACCGGATGCGGGCTGGCCGATTCGCGGATCGGCCCGTTCTACTGTCCGGCCGACGAGATGGTGTACCTCGACCCGTCGTTCTTCGACCTCCAACTGGAGAAGCAGTTGAAGGGGTCGTCGAAAAACTTCTCCAGGGCGTATGTGATCGCCCATGAGGTGGGGCATCACGTGCAGCACGTCCTCAAGTACGACGAGAAGCTGAAGCGGGAGGGCTACGAGGCGCGAGACGGGGGGGAGAACGCTGGCATCCGGTTGGAGTTGCAAGCGGACTACCTGGCCGGTGTGTGGGCCTACCACGCAGATAAGAAGTACCGGGTGATCGAGCCTGGGGACGTGCAGGAAGCGTTCAAATCGGCCAAAGCGATTGGCGACGACGCCATCCAGCACCGCGCCCGCGGGCGAGTGACGCCGGAGACGTTCAACCACGGGAAGGCGGAGCAGCGGCTGGCCTTCTTCAAGGCCGGGTTGGAAACCGGCGACGCCAGTAAGGCGGCACTCGACCACCTCTTCCGCAAGGACATCCGCCCGCTCGACCTGATGCCGCGGAAGTGACGCCCGTTTCCTCGCCGCGACCCGTGGGAGCGGTTGGCCTCGCCCGCTCCCACGGGTCGCGGCGAACAGAGTCACCCCCGTGTTGCCAAGTACGCACCGAGTGCCCGGTCCACAGGCTCGTCCGTCCTCAGCATCACATAGTCGATGTTCAGTTCCTCCGTCACCCGCCGCAACTGCGAGCGGTGTTCCTCGAAGTTCTTCTGGTACTCCTCCCGTAGCCGCCGCGCGTCCACGGTCAACTCGTACCCCTTCTGTTCCAGGCTGCGGAACTTCGTCGGGTTCTTGAACGGGAAGTCGAGTTCGTCCGGCGACAGGATTTGGAACAGAATCACTTCGTGCCGGCCGTGCCGCAGGTGCCGCAGCGCCCGCGTAATGCCGGGGATGTCGCCGAAGCAGTCGGAGAGCAGAATCACCAGCCCGCGGCGCTTCAGGTGTTGGCCGGCGATCTGATCCCACACCACGCCGAGCGACGTTTCCCCGCCGACGGCCGTTTCCTCCAGCGTCCGCAGCAGTGTGAGCAGGTGCTTGCCCGCCGCCTTCGGCGGGATGAACTGCCGCGGCTTGGTGTCGTGCGTCAGCAACCCCACCGCGTCGAGCTGGCCGAGTAGCAGGTACGCCAGACTCGCCGCCACCTGTTGGGCGAACGCGAACTTGCTCAGCGGCTGCCCCCCGCGGTAGCCCATGCTCCCGCTCGCATCGACCACCAGCACCGCCTTCAGGTTCGTCTCCTCCTCGTACTCCTTGATGAAGTAGCGGTCGGTCTTGCCGTAGGCCCGCCAGTCGATCCGCTTGATCTCGTCGCCGGGGTAGTACTGGCGGTGTTCGGCGAACTCCATGCTGAAGCCCTTAAACGGGCTGCGGTGGATACCCGACAGGAAGCCCTCGACGACCGTGTGCGCGACCAGCGACAGCCCGCCGTAGCGGGCCAGTTCGGGCGGGTCGAACAGCTTGCGGCGTTTGGACATGTCGGTTCCGGGCGAGCGGCCCGCGTGAGCGGGAAGACGACGCTCCGCGCCCGTCCGATTCTATTCCCCCGACCCCTTTGTCTTGAGCTCCTTCCCGTGCTCGCCCATGAACGCGCGGATCTCCG
>JANNQE010001411.1:0-14122 GCA_031441625.1 Planctomycetia bacterium | reverse complement strand
GACGGGCGAACAGGAGGCGGCGATCCGGTTCCTGCGGGAGACTCGTGGCCTGTCCCGGAACGATGCGGTGAAGCGGGTGCGGGCCGTCGCCTCCGAGTTGGGCGTCGGATAGCGTCGCTCGAAGTCACGAACCGAGGGGGGGCGGCATGTCCTGACCCGATAATCGCACCACCGGCACGGCACAGGTGCAAGCCACCGTCGCCCGATTTTCTGACCGTCGTCGGTGGGGTCCGGCCGCGCGGCCGACGAAAGTTCAAGGCATGCGGCATGTGTCGGTTGTAGGGCCGGCAACCGAGCGTATCAGTCATCTTCCTCTCTACGTTCCTCCAGCCCAGCCACCCCGACAGCCGAGGTAGTTGTATCGCTTCCCGCCACGTTCGCGGGGATCTGAAGCCCGCTACGAGGTGCCCGCCGTGCCGTTCTCTGCCACAGTACTAAAAGTGTTCATCGCCTCACCCGGCGACGTGGCGGACGAGCGGCGGGCCATCCGTCAGGTGGTGGCCGAGTGGAACGCCGTCCACGCCGAGGACCGCGGCACCGTTTTGCTGCCGGTCGGGTGGGAGACGGACGCCAGCCCGCTCATGGGCGACGGCCCGCAGGCGGTCATCAACCGCCAACTGCTCGACGGGTACGACCTGCTGGTGGGGGTGTTCTGGAACCGCCTGGGCACGCCCACCGAGACGGCGGCCAGCGGGACGGCGGAGGAGATCGAGCTGCACGTCCGGGCGGGCAAGCCGGCCATGCTCTACTTCTCCGACGCCCCGGTGCGGCCGAGCGAACTGGACGCGCCGGGGGCGGCTCAGCAGCGGGCCGCACTCGCCGCGTTCAAGAGGGCGAGCTGGGCGGAGGGCCTCACCGAGTCGTTCGCCTCGGCCGAGGACTTCCGCGCCAAGTTCGCCCGCCAGCTCGCCCAGACCGTCATCCGCCAGTTCGGCGACGTGGGAACCGCCGGCGAAGGACGGGACGAAGAAGTGGAGCAAGGCCCGCTCGTGCGTGACCTGCTGTCGGCTGAGGCGAAGCGGATGCTCACCACGGCGGCGGCCGAGGACGGGAACGTCATGTTCCTCCGGATGCAAGGCGGCACTCACGTCCAGGCCGGCCAGATAACGTTACTCCAGGCGGGAGACGACCAGACGCCGCGGCAGGTGGCCGTGTGGCGGGCCGCCCTGGACGAGCTGCGGCAACACGACTTGATCGAGGACCGGGGGTACAAGGGCGAGGTGTTCGAGGTGACTCACCGCGGCTTTCAGGTCGCCCAGGAGATCGCCAACCAGCAGAGCGACGGCTGATGCCTCGCCGCCGCCGAGGGGGGAAAAGGACGAGTCGCTGGCGGTGATCGTCGGGCTGATCGACGAGTTCTGCCGGGAGCATCTGAACGAGGAGTACGCCGGGCTGTGCCGGAAACTGGCCGAGAAACTGGCCCGCAAAGCCCGTCGCCGCTGGTGAGCGGGAAGCCGCAGACGTGGGCGTGCGGCATCGTCCGCACCATCGGCTGGGTGAACTTCCTGGACGACCGCGGCCGGACGCCGCACATGAAACTGACGGCCATCGACAAGGCGTTCGGGGTCGGCGAAAGCACCGGCCAGGGCAAGTCCATGCTGATCCGCAGGACGCTGAAGATCAGGCCGATGGACCCGGCGTGGTCGCTCCGCAGCCGGATCGAGCGGAACCCGACGGCCTGGATGATCCAGGTCAACGGCTTCCTGGTGGACGCCCGGTTCCTGAAGCGGGAGATTCAGGAAGAGGCATTCCGGAAGGGTCTGATTCCATACATCCCCGAAAGGCCGCAACCGCTCAAGGACGACGACGAGGAGTAGCACGATGACGAAGGGTGATTCCATGTGGTCCGATAAGGGAGCCACTCTGAGCGACAAGTCCGCTCGGCAGGAGTTCGGTCTGACGCAGCAAGAAATCATCGCAGCGATTCGAGCGGGCAAGTTGCAATTTCGTGAAAGCAACATGCACGGCAACCCGTGGTATCGGCTGCTTCGGCACGAAGTCGAATCTCTCGTCCGGGAAACGAGCGGGCCGGACCACCTTCACCAGAAGAAGCTCCAACAGGAGTTGGCCGATCTCACCAAGGAAGCCAGAAAGCTCACGACTCGCCTGAAGGTCATCGAACGGCGAAGGGCCGAGTTGATGACCGAATTGAATGGATAACTTGGAGTAGCAAGATGGCGAAGGCGAAACCGAAATCCCCGTTCGCGGGCCGCTGGCGGATCGTCTCGACGAGCGCCTGGGAGCAGGACTACATCGACGAGGAGGAGGAAGGGTACTTCGAGTTCGACGACAAAGGCGGTGGCGAGTTCCACTTCGGGTACGTCCACGGGCTGATGGACTGCCGCCCGACGACTCGTGACGGCGAACCCGCCGTCGAGTGGACCTGGGACGGCAACGACGAAATGGACCCGGCGCAGGGCCGAGGCTGGGCCGTCGTGAAGGGCGACGAACTGCACGGCATGATCTTCTTCCACGGCGGCGACGACTCCGAGTTCGTGGCGACCAAGAAGACCGGGGCCGACCCGAAGCAGAAGAAACCGAAACGATGACGACCGACCCCATCACGCCGGACTACTCGCACACGCAGACCGCCCCGCTCTGCCTGATCCTCTACGCCTCGGCGTTCCTTTGCTGTGTCGTCGGCCTGGGCATCGGTGAAACGCCGGGCATCTTCATCGCCTTTGCTGTTGGCGGCGTCCTCGCCCTGTTCGGCACCGCAATCCACCATCTGAAGGTCGAGGACCGGGGCGACCGGCTGGCGATCCGCTTCGGCCCGCTGCCGCTACTCCGCACGTCGGTCGGGTACGCCGACATCGTGACGGTCGAGGTCGGGCGCACGCTCGTCCTGGACGGCTGGGGCGTCCACTCCAGCGTCCGGGGCGGCTGGGTGTGGAACCTGTGGGGCCGAACGTGCGTGGTGGTCCACTTCAAGCACGGCGGCACACTGTGGATCGGCACGGACGACGCCGAGAATCTGGCGGGGTTTCTGGAAAGGAAGATCACCGAGGGAGGGGCGTGATCGTGGGAACCGGGGAAGCCAAACTGAAACTCGGCAAAGGGTCGTCCTTCGTCAAGACGCACATCAAGCGGCTGGAGCAGGGGGAGGAGACCTGGGAGGCCGACTTCCGGGCGTTGCCGAAGCCGCAGGGTCAGTCGGAGACGCACTACCTGGGGTTGGTCGTTACGACGCCCCAGGGGACGGCGCTCGTGTGCATCCCGGTGGACTACACCCCGGACATGAACGACCTGGCCGACCTCCTCGCCGCTGCCATGCGCCGCCCGATGACGGATTCCGCCCACCGTCCCCGGCGAATCGCCGTCCGGGGCAACCCCCGCTGGGAGGAGTTGTTCCCCCGCCTTCAGCACCTCGGTGTCGAAGTCACGGTCCAGAATGACTTGCCGGGCGTCGAAGCGGTCTACACGGATTTCCTGCGGCAGATGCGCCGGGCGAGGTCCAGCCCGCTGAGGCTCCGGTTCGAGGGCGACGTGCTGGAGATACAGCCGGGCAACTTCGTGAACATCCCGCCCACAAGAAGCACCGGGTCGAGTGGACGAGCCGACGATTTGGGTGGCGGTCTTCTAACCGTAATCAGAAGGCCGACACGTTAATCCTCTGAAGTATGGACAAACTATGGAAGTTCGTGGAAGTCGTTTCGTGTTGGAGGACGGTTCCGGCAAGGAGTGGATCGTCATGGAGCTTGACGGGGGCAACCCACCGTCAAGTTGTTCGGCGTCAACGGCCAGCCATAGATCGTGCTGTCAGTCGATGAGGGGAGACGGCCTCGTATCTCCTTGGCAAGCCCGTGTGGGACCCCTGTCATCCATCTCGAAATAGCGGAAAGCCCCCACCCCCTCAGCACATTTCCGTTCCGTGTCGCCATTCACTAGGGCTTACTCACCGCGGTTCCCGAAGGCTCTCGTCGAGGCCTTGGATAAGCGGATCGAGCAGGTAGGTGATGACCCGTCGCTTGCCAGACTTCACGTCCACCTTCAGCCACATGCCGGGTCGCAGGCCGGCGGTCGGTTGCCCCTCGCGCCCGCCGGCGGCAACGGAGGCGGCGGGCAGGTGGCGGAGGTGGTTCGCGGTTACAGCCACCCGTACGCGGTAGGCGTCGGCCCGCGCCTTCTTCTCCTGGGACCGATCGCCGGCCGGCGGGGGCGAGACCGCGTCCGGGCTGATCACCCGCACCGTCCCGTCGAGCGACCCGTGCCGCTGGAACGGGAAAGTGTCCATGGTGATGCGGGCCGGGTCGTCGTCTCGGATCAGGCCGATGTCGGCCGAGGGAACGAGCACCTCGGCTTCCAGCGGCACGTCGGTCGGGACGATCGAGACCAGCACCTCCCCGTCCTTCAAGGCTGACCCCGCGGCCTTGGCCGCCACCTCGAGAACAGTCCCGTCCACAGGGGCGCGAAGGAGGATGAGGTCGGCCGCCCGTTCCGCTTTGGTGAGATCCTCGGCCACCCGGTCTCGCTCGCGGGTGGCGTTGACCAACTGCTCCCGTCCTTGCAGCCGCCACCCGGTCGTGAGGGTATCCAGTTCCGCCCGGCCGACCTCCAACTCCCGCTCCAGTTCCCGCCGCTGGTCGGTCAGCGCGGCCGCCGCGTGTTCCGCCCGCAGCGACTCTTGCCGCCCCTGGAGCCGTTCCAGCCGCGACGACTCAGCCAGTTTGGCGAACAGCCCTTCCTTCTCCGACGCGATCGCGGCCGTCGCCTTCTGCCGTTTCCCTTCCGCCTCGTTGGTAGCCAGCGACGCTTCCACCTTGGCGATCCGCTGCCGCATCACCGCCACCCGAGCGTCGTAGTCCGCCCGCCTGTCGGACCGCAGGGCGGTCTGTTGGGCGTCCTTCGGCCCGCCGACCGGCGACGGGAGGGTATCTGTCAGTTCGCCCTCCAGCCGGGCGACCTCCGCCTGAAGGCTGGCCAACCGGACGCGGGTCTGCCTCAGTTCGGCGAGCGACACCGTCGGGTCGAGTGCGGCGACCACCTGCCCGGCCTTCACCACGTCCCCCGGCTTCACTTCCAGCCGCTGGAGGGTTCCGCTGACGAGCGATTGGACCGTGACCGACGAACTGCTCGGCACTAACCGCCCCGGGGCCGTGACGACCGGCTCCACCTCGGCCACCACCGCCCACACGACGGCGGCAGCGAGCAGGGCGGCGAGCACGAACGGCAGCCTGGCTGCCGGGCCCGGAAGGGGTTGTTCGTCGAGGGCGACGGCGGCCGGTTGGAACGCCAGGGCTTCGGGCGTGACGGGGGGGCGGGTCATGGCGAACCTCGGGGGTAAGGAAGGAAAGGGTCGTGGGGACCGGGATTACGAGCCGTGACCGTGCACGTTCCTCAACTGCTGGTTCCACATGTCGCGATAGAGCGGGCAGGAGGAGATCAGTTCGGTGTGCGGCCCGACTTGTACAACTTGCCCGCGGTTCATGACCACAATGCGGTGGGCGTTCCGCAAGGTGGACAGGCGGTGGGCGACGATGATCATGGTCCGCCCTGCGGCGATCTGCTCCAGGTTCCGCTGGATGACCGTCTCGGACTCCACGTCCAGGGCGGAGGTGGCCTCGTCCAGGATCAGGACGCTCGGGTCCTTGAGCAGCGCGCGGGCGATCGCCAGCCGCTGCTTCTGCCCGCCGGACAGGTTACTCCCACCCTCTTCCAGGACCGTGTCATATCCGGCCGGCAGGCGGTCGATGAACTCGTCGGCTCCGGCGAGGCGGGCCGCCCGCACCACCTCCTCGGCGGTGGCCGTCGGGCGGGCAAGTGCGATGTTCTCTCGCACCGTCCCGGCGTACATGTAGTTCTCTTGCAGGACGACCCCCACTGATCGCCGCAAGTGCGTCGTGTCGAGCTGCCGCAGGTCCATCGGCCCGGCGGCGGTGCCCAAGCGGACGGTCCCCTTCTGCGGCGGGTACTGACCGAGCAGCAGGCGGGTGATGGTGCTCTTCCCCGCCCCGCTCGGCCCGACCACCCCGATCACCTCGCCGGGGCGGATGTCCAGGGTCACGTCCCGCACGGCCGGCTCCGCGCCGGGGTCGTAGGCCATGGTCACCCCGCTGAACGTCACCCCGCCGTCGAACCGCGGGCGGGCGGCCTGCTCGCCGCCGGTCGCCTCCGGCCGGCGGTTCATCACCTCGCCCAGCATCCGCACCGACAGCAGCACCCGCTGGTATTTGTGGGCCATCTCCACCACCTGCACGAGCGGGCTGGTGACGTTAGCGGCGATCATCTGGAAGGCGATCAGCCCCCCGAGTGAGAGCGTCCCGTCGAACACCGCGTGCGCCCCGACCACCACCACCGCCAGCCCCAGCCCCTTCTCCAGGGTGCGGAGGCCGGCCTGGGAGAAGGCGGACAGTTTCTCGACGGCGAACCCGGCCTCGGCCGTCTTGGCCGACCGCTCCTCCCACGCCCTCTGCTGTTCCGCCTCGATGCCGTGCGATTTCGCCGTCCTCGCGCCGACGATGGCCTGCACCAGGTACGCCTGCTTCTCCCCCTCCGCCTCGTACAGCCGGTTCAGCCGACGGGAGAACGGCCCGAGCAGCAGGGCGACGAACAGGGCGATGGCCGCCGCCACCCCGAGCACCACCCACGCTAGTTTGGGGCTGTACATGAACAGCATCGGGATGAACACCACGAGCACGGACGCGTCGAGCACCGTCCCCAGCAGGTTGGAGGTGAGGAACTCGCGGATCTGTTCCGTTTGTCCCATATGTTTGGTCACCACCCCGGCAGAGCTGCGGTCGAAGAATGACAGCGGCAGCCGCACCAGGTGGGCGAAGGTCTGCACACCCAGCCGAAGGTCCAGTCTGGCGGCGGCGAACGCCAGCAGGTAGCCGCGGAGGTACTTGAACACGCCGTCGAACACGAGCAGCCCGGCCATGGCGACCGCCAGCACGGTGAGGGTGGATGTGCTCTCGTGCGGCAGCACCTTGTCCACCACCGTCTGGAAGAACAGCGGCATGGCCAGGGCGATCAGGTGGAGGACGGCCGCCGCCACCCCTACGCGGGCGAACACCGGCCACATGCGAGCCGCCTGGTCGAAGAACCAGGACAGGCCGAACGGGCGGTCGGACGAGCGCCCGGCCTTGGCGAACAGCACCGCCTTTCCATTCCACACCGGCTTCAGCTCGGGCCGCGACAGCCGGACGAACCCCTCGGCCTCGAACACGACCGCCCGATCCGACTCGCGGTCGTACCCGGCGAGGATGCGAGCGCTGTCGTCGTTCATCAGCAGGAGTGCCGGGTACGCCTGCCCCAGCCGCGACAACTTCGGCCAGTTCAGACGCACCACCTTCGCGTTCAACCCGGCGTCCTTCGCCCGGCGGCGGAACTCCAGGTCGGAGACCGGCCCGTCGGCCGGCAGACCGGCGAGCAAAACGACCGGCGACGGGTCGAGGCCGTGGTGTTGAGCGATCATCATCAACTGGGCGACCGCGGACGTCTTCATGAGCCGGCTTCCGGGGGAGAGGTGGGTGGGGAATCAGACCGGCCGGCCCTGGGTGGGGCCGGCCGGCACGAGTCAGTTGTTGCGGGTGTGGACGAGGGCGCCCGAGGACGGGGCGAGCGAGCGGTCGGCGGAGCCGGTGGCGGTGGTGTTGCTCAGCCCGGCGTAGTCCGACCATAGCAGGGACGGGGCGGCGGTCGGGTTGAGGTAGCCGCTGACGGCGGCCGCGTCGCCGGCGGTCGCCCGGCCCAGCGTCGTCACCATTTCCGACAGCGTTTGACCGACCTGGCGGACGCGGTCGGCGAGGGCGGCGGACAGATCGGTCTTGAACTTCTCCCCGTTCACCGAGTCCGACAGGAGACCGTACCCGAGCGAGCCGGCGAGCGAGGCGAGTCCGGTACCGACGGCGACAACCGGCGCGCCCACAGGGGTGAGGGCCAGCAGCCCGCCGACGGCAGCGGCGGTTCCCAGGCCGACGCCTCCCTCCATCGCCATGTCCCCGACCCCGACCGTCAGTGTGCTCAGCCCGGCGACCGCCCCGCTCGACCGCCAGGCGTCGTAGGCGTCGTCCAGGACGCCGACCGCGTCGAACGCGATGCCGGCAGCGCCCAGCCGCCCGGCCACCGCGTCCGCCGCCGACAGCACCCGGTGGCTCGCCGTGCCGGAGGCGGTGAGTTTGAGCGCGGTGCCGGAGTCGTTCGCACGGGCAATGGCAAACGTCTTGTCGGCGTACTGCGGCGAACTGTTCAACCGCTCGGCGAGGTTGCGGAAATCGATCGTCTGCAGCTTGCCGTTGATGGTCACGAAGCCTTCCCCCACGCCGGCCGCATCAGACAGGGTGCCGAATAGGTCGATCGACAGGCGGTCGCCGCCGAGCGGGTTGCCGAGGGCGGGCGTGTTCGACACCCCGACGTCGAACTGCCCGCGGGGGAGCGGGAGCATGGTCAGTGGCTGGATCGGCTGGCTTGCGAAGGCGTCGGCCACCTTTCCCACTCCGGCCGACACCAGCTCGCGGGACTTGGCTTGCGCGTCGCCCAGCGCCTTGTCCCACCCGTCCTTCGCGCTGTCCGCCACCTCGAGCGCCTTCCGCCCGAGGGCGAACTGACCGGCCAGCTCCCGCAACCCCATGTGGGCGGCCTGGAGGAGGGCCGTCTGCACCACCCCCGCCGGCCCGCCGGCGGCCAGTTGCACCACCATGTTGACCTTGCCCAGCATGGCGGCGACCGTCTGAAGGCCCTTCAGCGCAGCACCGCCGGGTAGGAAGGCGGCGATGGTGGCCAGGGTGTTCACGTCCTTGGTGAGCGTGTTCAGCGGGGCCGCCACCCGCCCGAACTCCTTTGTCAGCGGCTCGTACTCCTTCAGCCCGGCGAACGACTTCATGACCTCGCCGGTCGCCTGCGTGAGCGCCTTGTCCACCGGCTTGAGCACCGCCGACACCGCCTTGTCCACCACCTTCACGTTCTTCGTCACCGGCTTGAGCACCGCCCCGACCGTTTTCGCCGCCGCCCCGACCACCTTGGCCGCCACCTTCGCCGCGGGGGCGACCACCTTGGCCGCCGGCTTGGCCACCGGCTTGAGTGCCACGGCCGCCACCTTCGTGGACAGCTTGACCGGGGCGATGGCCGCCTTGACCGCACTCGACGTCACCTTCTTCATCGCCTTCTTCAGCTTCTTCTTCCATCCCATTTCAGACCTCCGCTTGGGGAACGGGATCGGCAACCGCGGCTCGCGACTGCCGGCACCCCAGGTACTCGCGGGGTCGGCGGATTCGATGCGAGTAAAAAACCCCGCCCGCCGGGAATAATTCCGGATCCCACGGACCGACAAGCGGTTACGACCGTTTGGCGGTTGCGTCCGGGGGAAAAGTTTGGATACTCGAGTCGAATCGCGGTGTGCCGGGCGAACTGATCACGAACACCGGACGCGGGTGGGGCGGTGCCCGCGTGTCAGGGTGCGAGGGGTGAGCCATGACCGACGACGTCTCGAACACCAACCCGACGTTGTTCGACCGCATGCGGGACCTGCACAACCCTCAGTCACGGAAGGAGGCATGGGACGAGTTCGTCGCCAAGTACGGCCGGCTGGTGTGGGACTACGCACACCGGTACGCCGCCCGGCGGGGCGGGAAGTCGGCCGGGTGGGACGGTGACGACTTGGCCCAGGACGTCCTGAGGAAGCTGATCGCGAAGGCGATGGACGGGTTCCGGTACGACCCGGAGCGGGGGCGGTTCCGCGACTGGCTGCGGGAGGTCATCTACAAGACGTGGTGCAGCGCCCTCCGCAGGCGGGTGCCGGACGCGGCGGGCGACCTGGATGAGGTGGAGGCGAGCGGGGTCGACCTGGCCGATCATTTGGAGCCGGCCGTCGAGCGGGAGCACGTCGGTCAGTTGGAGGACCGCGTATGGGCGGTGTTCACCCCGCCGACGTGGAAGGCGTACATCATGCTCGTGTACGGCGGGCTGACGGCGAAGGAGGTGGCGGCCGCCATCGGGCTGACGCCCGAGGCCGCTTACGCCGCCAAGGCCCGCGTGGTGGAACGGTTGAAGAAGGAGTGGAAAAGCCTGTAACCCTCCCGGAGGCGCCCGCGATGCCCGACGCACATCTGACGCCCGACGACGTCCGGCGGCTGCTCGACCAGGAGCTGGCGGCGGACGAGGGGCGGCGGCTGACCGACCACCTCTCCACCTGCCCCGAGTGCAAGCGGACACTCTCCGACACCCTTTCCAAACTCCCCGCGGCCGACCCGCCCCCCCCCGGCGAGGCGGAATTCCAAAGGTTCCTCGCGGGACTGCGGCTCGACCCGGACGCGGGCGGGGCGGTCACCGACGACCCCCGCCAGGCCCCGCCGGAGGTGGTCGCCCCGTCGTCGGCCCCGCTCCCCGCGATCGTCGGGTACGACGTCGAGTCGCAGGTGGGGCGAGGCGGGATGGGGGTGGTGTACAGGGTGGTGAACACCGAGCTGGCCCGGACGGAAGCGCTGAAGGTGCTCCGCGGGCGGGTAACGGAGGAGCGGGTCCAGCAGTTCCGCCAGGAAGTCCGCACCCTCGCCCGCATGCAGCACCCGAACATCATCCGCTTCTACGACGCCGGCGCCACGCTCGGCGAGCCGTACTTCACCATGGAGTACGTGGCGGGCGGCAACCTGGCCGAGCGGGTGGTGACGTCACCCCCCTCGCTCCGGCTGGCCGTGCGGCTGGTGGAGGTGATCGCCCGGGCGGTGGGCGACGCCCACCGCCTGGGATTTGTCCACAACGACCTGAAGCCGGCCAACGTACTGCTCGCCCACGGCGACCCAGAGACCGGCATCCGGTGGGAGCCGGGCGAGGAATATGTCCGCCCCATTGCCACCGACTTCGGGCTGGCCCGCGGCTCGTCCTCGCCTGGCGGCGGCGGCACCCCGGCGTACATGAGTCCGGAGCAGACCAACGGGGAAAAAACTACGCCGGCCACCGACGTGTGGGCGATCGGGGTGATGCTGTACGAATTAGTGACCGGCCGCCGGCCGTTCACCGGCGACACGAAGAACCTGTTCGCCGGGATTCGGAAGGGGGATTACCCTCCACCAACGCGGGTCGGGAAGCCGATCCCGGCAGACCTAGCCGCGGTGATCGGCAAGTGTCTCCAACCGGATCCAACGGAGAGGTACTACACCACCGCAGGGGAGTTGGCCGACGACCTGCGGCGGTTTCAGGACAACTACCCTGTAGCGGCGGCGGCGGCGAACTGGCCGAAGCGGGCCGGTCTGTGGTGCCTGCGTCACAAACTGGGCACCGCTCTGGCGGCGGTGGTGGCGGTCTCGGTGGTCGGCCTGTCGATCTTGCTGGCGTTCGCCGTGATCGCCCGGAACGAGGCGGATCAGTCGGCCAAGTTGGCTCGGAACGAATGGCAGCGGGCCGAGGGCGAGGCGGCGAAAGCACGATCCGGTCAGGCGAAGTTGCTCGACCTGAGCGGGGCGCTGATCTTCGAACTCCATGACTTGGCCGAACGCGAACTCGGGGGGACGGCGGTTCAGAAGGCGATCGTCGAGCGGGCGCTGGGCCAGCTACGCGAGATCGAACAAGACAGTGGGGATGACCCCGAAGTGCTGCACGCCCTGGTAGTGGCGTTCTGCAAGCTGGGCGACGTGCAGGGGAACCCCGGTCACGCGAATATGAATGACCCCGTCGGGTCCCTGAAGAGCTATCGGACCGCACTCGTTCTGGCCGAGAAGGCCGTCGCCCACACCCCGGACAACCCGGTCGCCCGCCGCGATGAAATGATCTGTCACAACAAGATCGGGGAGGTTCTGGAGGTGAGCGGCCACCCGGCCGACGCGGAGGCCGAGTTCCGCCGTGCGCTGGCGCTCCTCGACGAGAGCGAGCGGCGGGGTAACGCCAAGTCGGCAGCCGACCGAGTGGTCGCCCTGCACCGTATCGGCGGCGTGCAGCTCCACCGGGGGGGCACAGTCGAAGCGATCGGCACGTTCACCGACGCACTCGCACTGAGCCGCCAGCGGGAGGAGATCGACTCCCGGTCGGTGGCCATCGCCCTGGAGCACCTGGCCTTTGCCGAGAAGCAGGCCGGGCGGACGACCGACGCCGACGCGCACTTCCGCGAATCGCTCGGCATCCTGGGTCGGTTGGCGCGCAAGTCGGGGGATCGCACCGCCCTCCGGGACTGGATGGTCAGTTTGAACAAGGTGGCGGACCTGGAAGCCGCCACAGCCCCTCATGAGGCCGGCCAGAAGTACCGCGAGGCCCAGGCAGTTGCCCGCCGGCTGGCGAACGACAAGAACGACACCCATGCCCAGGCCGACCTGGCGCTCAGCCACGAGCGGGTGGGCGACTGGCTGACTGGTCAGCAGAAGTCGGCGGAAGCCCTGACAGAGTTCACCGCCGCCCGCGACATCCGTCGGGCGGTGGCGGCGACCGCCCCGGCAAACCACCGCCACCGCGCAGACCAGGCCAACGCATGTCAGCGGGTGGGTGACGCGCTGCTCGCCGCCGGCCGGACGGGCGATGCCCTAATAGCCTACGGCGAAGAACTCGTGGCCGCGAAATCGGCGAGTGAGGCCTCCCCCGGAAGCCCGAAATACCTGAAGTTGCTGGCGGTGGCGGACAAGAAAGTCGGGTACGGATACGTGCGGGACAACAAGCCCAGTTACGCGCTGCCCTATTACGAACGGGCGTGCGACACTCGCTTCTCGCTCGTCCGCCAAGACCCCGCTCATGTCGAGTATGGTCGCAAGCTGGCGGTCAGCCTCCAAGACCTGGGTGACGCGTACGCCCGCTTGAACCAGCCGAACGAAGCCGGGTGCTTCTACTTCCGTGCGCTGACCCTGGCGACCGACCTGCACGCTACCACCGATGACTGGCTGGTGTGCCACACCTTGTACGTCGCGTACGAGCGAGTCGGGAACTGGTACCAGTCGGCTGGGCATCTCGACCTTGCACTCGACGCCCACCGTATGGGCCAGCAGTGCCTGTCCGCGCGAATCACCGATAAGAGCAGTCCCGAAGACCGCCGCGAATTGGCTAACAGCCACGAGAAGATCGGCCGCATCCTCCGCAACCTGAATCGGTTGAAAGCGGCGACCGAGGAGTTCCAGAAGCGGGTGTCGGTGTTGCGTCCGATGGCCGCTGACCCGAACAACGTCATCGCCCGCCGTGACCTGGGTGTCGCCCTCCAGGACTTGGGCGATGTGTTCCACGCCGACAGACGAGACGTCGATGCTCTCAAGTTGTACGACGAGTCGGCCGACCTCTTGTCCGACATCGCCCGGCAGTCCCCGCTGGGGGCGATCCGGCCGTGGCGGGAACTGTGTGTCACCCTGGAACGGCTCGGGGATTTTTTTGCCACCAGTGGCGATGCCGACGCCGCAGGTTGTTACTGCCGGCGGGTGCTCGCCATCCGCTCGGTTTTGGTGGACAAGCGGCCGGACGACTCGGAGATCGCGAGGGAGCACGCCACGGCTGTGTACGGGTGCGGATTCGTGTACTCGGTGCTCGCCAACCACCCGAAACGGAAACAGGAGCGGGAGGCGCTCCTGGTGACCGCGCGGGATTATTTCGTCGAGGCGCGATCCGCCTACCAGCAGTTAGACGGTCGAGGACTGCTGGCGAGCAAAGAGAGATCGATGCCGGGCCACTTGTCGGCAGAGATCAAACGGTGTGAAACGGAAATCGCCCTTCTCAAGAAGTGATCAAAGCACCTGAACTCGACTTGTGTGGTTCACCGATGACGGTTGCGGTAGCATGGCGGGTTGATCGTAGCCGTCCGGTGAATTGACGCCTTCGTCATCGAATAGTGTGAAAGTTTCCCTGACCGAGCAGAACGCCGTGATCTCGAGACACCGTCCCGAGAAAGTCCGATTTTCGAGAGGCACGATCGAAGCAAGGGATTGGTCGCGGCAGTTGGTCAAGGCGTTCCGTCAGGATCGCTGGTTGACCCGGTCGACGGTCGAGGGGCAGAAGATCTTGGCGGTTGCGGGGTGAAGCGAGCGAGCACGCCCTGTCAGCGACCCGGCGTCAATCGGTCGATTTATTCTTTACGCGGCCAGGAGTGAGACATCGTCGAACTCTGGAAGTTGAGGGTCATGAGCGAAGTCAACGCGACGGCGTGAGTGGTGCCGAGTTGGCTCAGAGGGGTGCCGTTGCCCCGATCCCCGAGTTTACGCTGCAATTGCAGGTGTTTTGGTTTCTC
>JANNQE010001410.1:0-10210 GCA_031441625.1 Planctomycetia bacterium | reverse complement strand
CCTTCTCGATCCCGCCACCCGCCAGTTTGCCCGCCTCCGGTCCCAGCCATTTGCCCACCCCGCCGGCCACCCGACCGCCGGCCCGCCCGAGTACGCCGCTCGCCCACTGGCTCGTCGGGTCGGGGGTGCGGCCCGCCGGGGCTGGGCCGTCGTCGTCCCCTTTCCCGCCACCGCCCTTCTCCAACTTCTCGGCGGCGGCACTCAGACGGTCGGCCGCCGCGCCCAGCTTGGCCAGCACCTCCCCCCACCCGTCCCCGCCGGCCGCGACCGGCGGCTCGCCACTGCCCTTGGTCCCCTGCGTTCCGGTGCCGGACGCCTTCGCCTTCTCAACGCTCGCGGCGATCAGTTCGACCACCGGCCCGAGCGTGTCGGGCTTGGGCGGCTGGGCAGGGCTGGTGCCGCCGCCGCCGAACATCGCGTCGAGGTCGGGGTTGTGCCTCAGCTTCGAGTCGTCCGGCTTGGGGGCAGGCGGCGGCGGGGGCGAGGCGAACGCCGCGTCGAGGTCCGGGTTGTGCCGCGGGTCTGTCATCGGGTCGGTTCTCCGGCCGGCCTCGCGGCCGGGTCAGTCGTCGTCTCGGCCCCTGCTCAGTGCCACCGCCACCCGGATGAGGGCGGCGGCTTGGACGGCCTCGGCGTGTGTCACCTGTTCGGCCAGCAGGTGCAGGCCGAACACCTCTTCAGCGGTCAGGGGGCGGGGGTAGCCGGCGAGTCCGTAGACCCGCCCCCATGTGCTAAAGGGAGTGCGACTTCCTGGGCGACCGTACCGAAGTCGAGGAACAGACTGAGTGCCGTCAGCCGCTCGTCTTCCGTGTAGCCCGACCCCGTGGCAGGGTCGATGGGTGGCATGTCGAAGGCCCGCGACACGGCAGAGGCGAGAGAGGACGCCAGGTCGAGACGGCGGGCGGAGCGTGCGGCGGTCAGCGTGTCGCTCACGCCCGGCGGCAGTGGGCGGGCGGTGGCCGCGAGGTCCGTCACCTTCTCCCACCAGTCGGGGCAGGCGGTGACGAGCCGGCGGCGGGCGAGCATGGCATCGAGGTGGGTGGCCGCGCGGCCGGCCAGTTCCAACTTGAACACGGCTGCGGGCGGTGGCTCGGGCACGGGGGCGGTTCTCTGGTGTGGTGTGGGTGGCCGCGCGGCCGGGTGCCGAATTCTACCACGTTTGGAACTGTGCAGGCGAGTTGGTATGATGTGCGGTTGAAACGAAACAGTCCGTGGGGGCCGAATCCCACGGACTGCTCTGACCCCGGTCGCGTCTCGTACACGCTAGTGGGCTGACCGAAGTATACGCTTCCGGTCGCACGTCCCCAAGCAAGTTCGCAGACGCCACCTACTCCGGGTGGCGAAATGACACCAGATATCAGACCGCGATGGATCGGGAGGCGTCCCCTCAACGGCCGGCGGTACCACGCCTACTCGCTCGAAATCCTCTCCGCCTTCCCCGACCGCCGGGTGAGAGAGGCGATTCTGGCCACCGCCCCGCCCACGCTCGCCCACGCCCGGAGGAAGGTGGGCGTTCTGGCCCGGCACCTGCGAGCATTCGACCGCTCCGCCCCGGCCGCCGACTACCACCCGGCCGTCTCCGCGTGGCTCCGCCTGCACTCGACCGCATCCGGATCGCTCACCGAAGCGGAGACATTCGACCTGTTCGACCGCGAGTACGCCGCGGCCAAAACCCCCCCCGGTTCCATCTTCACCACCCAACCGCTCGGACGTGCTGCCACCACTTTCGACACGGCCGTCGAAGCCGCCCGCTTCTTCTTCACCCGCATGGGCCGCACGGCGTACTTGGCCTGCCGCAACTTCGCCCCCCTGATGGGCAAGTCGAAGTCCACCGCCGCCGTCTACCTGGCCAAGCTGGTGGCCGCCGGTTTCCTGTACGTCGTCGCCCCCGGCACCTCAGACGTGATCCGCCGGGAGGCCACCACCTACGCCCCCGGCCCGCTGTTCACCGCCGAGTGCGTGCCGGATGTGCGACCGACCACCCCCGACGCGGAACGTCCCTTTCTGGCGTCCACCGCCCGAGCGGAACCAGTGGCACAGCATGAAGTGATAACACTGTGTCCAGTTTCGGGCACGAGTGGTGACACCACCGGCCGCGCGGCCACCACCCCTCCCACCCAACCGGAGCCACCCGATGAACCTGACCGTCACGCACGCCGGCCAGCACTCCGCCGCCGGCCTCCACTACAGTTGGTCGGTGGACGACGACACCGGCACCCGATGGGCCGACCAGACGGGCGACGTGGTGGGATACGCCGACGACGCCACCGCCCTCACCGCCGAACTGGAAGCCCTCCTCGCGGCCCTGGAATGGATCCACCCCGTCCAGTTCGCACCCGTACAATCGCTCGCCCTCCAGCCCACCCCGGCCGCGGCCGTGCAGCTCGCCGGCCCGCCGCTCGCCGACCCCCACCACCCGGCCGCCCGCTGTGCCGCCTACCTCGACCTGTTCCGCCGGCGTGGGGTGGTGGTGACAGTCGGCGGCCGGTCGATCCCGCCCGTCCCCAAACCGCGGGCGAAGAAGCGGGCGGCGGCACTCGCCACCCACTGACCCGGCCGCGCGGCCACCAACCCGGAGGAAGTCATGGCCGACCACATCGACGAGCGGTGGGAGTATTGGACGCCAGACCCGGAGATTGCCGAGGTGATGGGCACCGGCCGCTCGGCCGGGTTCGGCGGCCTGCCCCGATCCAAGTGCTCGACCACGGGCGAGCTCGTCGCGGCCGGCTTCCGCTTCGGGACGGGCACGCCCGACTTCGACCTGACCCGCCACGCCCCGCCGCGGTGGGAGAGGCCCGACCGCCTGCCGCTCCGCCGGTGCGGGTCGTGCCCGCGGGTGTTCACGCCGACCCGCCGCGAGCACCGCTACTGCTCGAACGGGTGCGTGCCGCGGGTCGGCCCCCCGCGCGTGTCCGCCGACCGGGTGTGCCGGCACGCCCCGTGCTCCCGCGTGTTCCGACCCGGCAGCGGCGATCAACAATACTGCGGCCGGGCGTGCTTCGCCGAGGTGCGGGTGACTTGCGTGCCCGTCCCGTGTGCCGGGTGCGGGCGGACGTTCAAGCCGGCCCAGCACGGCCGGCGGGCCTGCTCCAAGAAGTGCGGCGGGGTGCTGATCCGGGCCGTCAAGGTCGGCAAGCCGGCCTGCCACGACTGGGACCGCATGGCCGCCCTGTTCGCCGGCGGGATGAGCCTGACGGACGTGGCCCGCGAGTCGGGGGCGTGCCGGGAGGCCGTCCGCCACGCCCTCCGCTCCCGGGGCGTGTATGTGGCCGCGCGGCCGGGGCGGAAGCGGGTGCTGCCCGACCGCGAGTGCCTGAACCCGGCGTGCGGGGTGGTGTTCCGCCCGCGACAGGACTCGCACCGCTTCTGTTGCAAGCCCTGCGACTACGCGACGAGACCCGGCCGCGCGGCCGCGACGATTACACCGGAGTAGAAACGCGACCGACCGCGGAGGCCACCCACAAGGCCTCCGCGGTCGGTCTCCCCGTGAGGGGCTGTCGGGTCGTCAGGCGTCGGTGTGGTCGTACAGCTTGACCCCGCTCACCGTGTTCGTGCCGGCGGGGACGAACCGCCACGAGTAAAACTCCACCTGCGGGGCCTTCGCCTTCGTGCCCATCTTCTGCGGCTGCTGACCGCGGAGCGTCGTGGTGGTGAACCGGAGCACCTCGTCGGCACCACGCAACACCACCCGGTACGCCCCGCCCGACGTGGCCACCAGTCGCCCCGGCGCTCCCGACAGACCTTCCGTCGTGTTACCCTGGGCCAACGCCCGCAGCTTCTGCAAAACCACCAGGTCGTAGTCTCTGAGTCGGCCCCGGATGGTGGCGTCCGCCCCGAAGTCCTGGAGTTCCACGGGCACCCGCGGGCCGGCCGCGTCGGACATGACCGGCTCCTCGTACCACGTGAACGCCACGTCCACCCCGTCCTCGCAAATGCCCAACTCCTCCAGGGCCGCGGCCGTGCCCGTCCCCGTGAGGATCAGCACCGGGCCGTCGACGTGGTAGGCTCTCGCCATGACCTACTCTCCCGTGGCCGCGCGGCCACCTGTGGAACTACTGGCCGTGATTCCCGAACAGCGGGCGTGCCCGGTCCAGCACCTTGTACGCCACCCCCCCCTCAGTCCCCTTCGCCGTCCCCACCACCGCGTCCAGACCGGCCTCCGCCGCCTCCACGAACCCGAACACCTGCTCACCCGTGCGGAGGGCCGTGAGCGTTTCGAGGGCCTCCCACGCACCCGGCACCTGTTTGGGGTCCGCCGATCCCGGCTGCCGCCGCTGCCGCAGTGTCCAGAAGGCCAGGTCGCACACGAGCTTCTTGACCCGCTCGCTACCGGCCCCGGTGAGGGCCGCGAGGTCGGCCGGCGTGTACCGCTTGCCCACCAGACAGGCCGATTCGAGTTGGCCCGAAGCGGCCAACAGCAGGCGTTGGAGGATGCCGCCGAGCGGGGTGGTGGTGGTGGTGAGGGTGGCCCGCTGGGGCGTCGGTGCCCCGCGGTCCACCAGACACTCGCCCACCTGCTGCGGGTCGTGGTACACGAACAGGTCGGCCGCGAGTGCGTAGGGGGTGGCTGCGGTGAGCGGTGTCTGTGCCATGGTGGTCTACTGGCGGCCGCGCGGCCGGGTCAGTCGGGGGTGTACGACCAGCTCAACTGGTTGAGCGTGCCGGCGGCGGTGGCGTTGTTCGAGTCCACCAGGAGCGGCGAGTCCACTTCGTGCCCGGCGATCACCCCGCCCTCGCGGTCCTCGTAGGTGCTGGCCACCGACGCGGTGCCGGCGAGCGTCGGGTGGGCCACGCCCGTGCGCGGGTCGGTGTCGGTCAGGATGCCGAAGTTCCACACGCTCGCCCCGGCCGCCGCCCCCGCCGTCAGGTTGGTCGTGAGCGTGATGGCCAGGGTGGACACCGAGGACACGATGTACAGGCGGGTGACCCCGTCCGTCTCGCGGATCGCCAACAGGTCGTTGGCCGCGATCAGGTTGCCGGTCACGCCGGGGTCGGCCGTCAGGTTGATGACCGCCTGACTGGCCGCCGCCGCTAGACTTGCCGTCGTCTTGTTGATGGGTCGGGCGACGGTGAGCGTGTGGGCGGTTCCCGCGGCGGTGTACACCAGCTTGGTGATGCGGGCGAGTGTCCGCGGGCGGGGGGGGATCAGCTGCCGGATGCGGGTGCCGGCCGTCTGCGTCTGGGAACCCGACCCGTTGCCGCCGAATGCGTTCATAGGTTCGATCCGAGTCAGGTGGTGGTGGCCGCGCGGCCGGGGGTTAGCTCAGGGCGGTGAACAGGTAGCCGGTCTGAGGGGCTTGCATCTGGACGACGTAGTCCTCGACGCACCGGCCCAACTCCCGCCGGTTGTCCGGGTCGCTCTTGCTCTCGATGGTCATTTCCTCGTAGAAGCGGAAGGCGAGCGTGGAGAAGTCCAGCCCCTCCTCGCCCTCCGCCGCCGCCAGCCCTTCCGGGCGCGAGACGATGGCCGCGGACGAGTCCGGCCAGATGTAGCTGCGGGTCTGGGTGCCGCCCTTGCGGGTGGTCACCCGCATGGCGTTCTCCACCACCACCTTGATGCCGTACAGGTACTGGGCCAGCCCGTACTTGCGGTTCGGGTTCTTCTGGTCGGTCAGGGCGGCCAGGGCGTCCGGGCTGCCCTTGATGTAGTCGCGGTACTCGTTGCTCGCCGCGATGCTGCGGGCACGCACCGGGTTCATCACGATGACCAGCGAGTCCTCGTCCGTCACGATGCCGCCCGTCTGCTGCTCGATGGTGATCATCGCCGCATTCAGGTCGCTCTGGATGAGGAGGGTGTTGCCCGTGCTGCTGCTCCACGCCCCGCTCGCCGCCCCCGTGTTCGTCCCCCAGTTGGCGGCGGTGGTGAGCAGGCCGGTGGACTGCACCGTTCGCAGGGTCATGGCCTTCGTGCTGGTCTTCTTGCCGTGGGCGGCCAGGATGGGCCACGACGCCTGGTCCACCGCCTTCTTGCCGATGGCGAACGGGAACGACCGCCGCTTGGTGCGGTACGGCTTGAACTCGTGGTCCATCTTCTCGCCGTTGCCGGCGGGGGCGTCGGCCCCGTCCTCCCACAGGTAGTCGTTCTCGCTCACCACGCGGTACGGCTCGTCGGGGTCGATGGTCAGGTAGTACCCCTGGTCCTTCGTCACGCCGATGTTCTTGACGTACTCGTTGATGCGGAAGCGGGCCGGGTTGCGGGTGAACTGGATCACCGGCCCGGTGGCGTCGTAGGACGCGACGTACGTGTTCGACCCGGACGCGGCTCGTGCGGTCATCTGTCAGGTCTCCGAGGTGGTGTGGTCCGGGTGTGAACGGTGGCGGCCGCGCGGCCGGCGGTTAGCTCAGGGCGACGAAGGCGGTGTACGGCTGGATCACGACGAGAATCTTCTGGCCGGAGATGCCGGACTGGAGGGCGACGGCTCCGATCTCCTGGCGGGTGGTGCCGGTCGTGGCCGCGGCCACCCCGACTCCGGCCGCCCCGCTCTTCAGCCGGTCGCCGCGGGTGACGGTGCCGCCCAACTCCAGCAGGCACTTTCGGCCCGGCCCGAACACCGGCACCGTCTCGGTGGCGATGGCGATGTACCCGTCGTCGCCGGGCGTGCCGGGGGCGATGCGGGAGCCCTCCCCGCTGATGCCGACGACGGCCTCGTTCGACCCGGCCGCGGCACACGACAGGTCGGCGGTCGTGTCCAGCTTGACGAACCGGCACGGGCTGACGTTGCCGGTGGCGTTCAGGTTGAAGTCGAAACTGCGGTCCATGTGTCAGCCGCTCCGGTTGGTCAGGTGGTGGCCGCGCGGCCGGGGTGGGTCAGAGGGTGAGGGTGCCGGCCAGGACCGCCGACCGGACGGCGTTGTACGGCTTGCCCGTTTCGGCACAGTGGATCGTGATTTTGTTCATCTCGTCGCGGGTCAGTTCGGTCCTCTTCGGCGAACCCCCCTCGACGTGGCCGGCGAACAGTTCGATCATCTGCCCTTCCGCCGGCACCTTGCCGTGGAAGCGGCGGATGTCGGCCGCACGCTTCGACCGCCCCGCGTCGTCGGTGGCCGTCATCGCGGCCAGTTCCGCCGCCGGGTCGAAGGCGTAGTGTTCGGCTTGCAGGTCGCGGAGGGTGGCCTTCGCCTTCTCTTGGGCGATGCCGACGCGTATGGCTTGCACGCTGGCCGCCAAACGGTCGTTCTCCGCCTTCTGCCGATGGAACTCGGTTTGCAGGGCGTAGAACTCGGGGGTGTCGGTCTTGCCCATCGGCTCAGGCGGGCTGGGTGGTGCGGCCGGGTCGCCACCGCCCGCCTTCATCGCCTCCACCAGCTTCGGAATGAGGAGTGGGATGAGCTTGTCGAGGAACGCCTGCTCGTCGGGGGTGAGGGCGTTCGGGTCGGCCGCGGGGGTGGCCGTCGCGTCGGGTGGCGGGGTGGTGGGGTCCATGTCTGCTCCCAGGGCGTACAGTTCGAGGCCGTGCGGCCCCGCGTGGTGGTAGAGGTTCGGGGGGCCGAGGTCGTGAAGCTGCGGGTCGCGGGCCAGCAGTGCCACGGCGGTGATCCGCCGGGTGGGGCGGTACATCTCGACGGATCGGTGGGGCAGGTCGGGGATGCGGTGTGCCCACTCGCGGCGGATGTACTCGTCCACCACCACCCGACGCTTGCCCCGTACCATCCCCACTCGCATGTTCAAGAACACCCCGGCCGTCGGGGGCTGGTCGGGGTGTGCGTCCGGCAGGTGCGGGCGGATGTGACCGACGCGCAGGATGCCGGCCACCCCGTTCAGCCGCTCGATCTCCCGCCCCGCCTCTGCCCACTCGTTCAACTCGGCGTCTGTGACCGTCTTGGGCACCCCGTCCACAACCTTAGTGTGCGGGCCGAAGACCGGCACGGCCCGCCGAACGGTGAACTCGCCGGGGTCGTCAAGCTTGGCCAGCCAGTCGTCCATGCTGAACTGTACATGGGTGGCCGCGCGGCCACATGGCGGGGTGGCCGGAATGGTACAATTCGGCATGGCACAACTCGCCCGACCGAGGGATGAACTCCTCGCCCTGTCACTCTCCGCCGGTGCCACCGTCAAGGAGGCCGCACAGGCTGCGGGGATGACGATGCGGAACGCCCGGACACGAAAGCAGGTCGTGAGCGTGCGGCGGCGGGTGGCCGAACTGGTGGCCGAGACTTCCGCCCGGTCGGTCATGCTGGCCGCGTTCGCCACCCTCCCGCCCGACGTGCGGGCCGAGGTGGCGCGGCTGCTCTCGTATGACACTGGCCGGCTGACCGGCTGACCGGCGTGGGGAGACCGTGGGGATGACACCACGGGCACGACCGGCACAGCGGGCGTAGCGTGGTCTACTCCTGTACACTTAGGCCGTCGGAATGGCCTGATACGCTGGGTGCGGGCGGGAACGGTGTCTGACAATGTGTACAGTGGGTCGGGACTCATAATCCCTTGGTTCTGGGTTCGAATCCCAGAGGCCCCATCAGTGCGAGCCGGTGCCGGGCGGTGCTTACGAGCGCCGCCCGGCTTCATTTCCAGGCTTTCCGTCACTTCGGCCGGTTCGTCTCCAATGCCAGTGGAAGTGCCAGTCTGTGCGAGCGAATGCGTCGGAATGCGGCGGTCTACTACGCCCGGCACTACGCCGATCTGGACGTCCTTGTCCGGTTTGACGGTCGCCAGCGGCGGCAGCTTCGCGGCGGCGGCGGTCAGGTCGTCGTGCCGGCGGTGCATGTACCGGGCGGTCAGAACCGGGGTGCTGTGTCCGGCCAGTTCTTGCACGGTGCGCAGGTCCGACGTCCGGCCCAACAGCGTGATGTAGCTGTGCCGTAGGGCGTGAAAGTCGGCGTGCTCGGGCCCGTCCGGTCCGGCGATGGTGTACGGGATGCCGGCGGCGTCCAGGTCGACGCGGAGCATGTCGGCCGCCCGTTCGGCCCACGTCCCGCCCCACAGGCCACCTTGTTCGCCGTGATCGCCAGCAACAAATTCCACAGGCCGTCGCGGTCGTGGAGGTCCGGGAAGCGGCCGGCGGCGATCCCGGCGCAGAAGCTGTGGAACGCGCTCAGGGCCGCGTCCTCCTCGTCGTATACCCGTCGCGTTTCCGGTCGCAGTTTCTTCCGACCCATTTCATACAGGCGACCGAAGAAATGATTCCACAACTTACTCGCCGCCGTCTCGTCGGCCTGTCGCAGCTCATCAAAGCCAGAGAGTGATTGGGTCATCAGATGACATCGCTTTCGGATTCCCCGAGTTGTTCGCGAACTTGTTCCGCTGCCGCCGGCCGCACCTGTCTCGGCGGTCCCCGACCGCGCCTCGTGAACGAAGGCGGTGGCGTCGAGAGTGCAGCCGAGGCTTCCGCGGCGGACGGGCGTTCGCCGTCAGTCGCTGCGTCAAGAAAGCTGGTCACGTCAGGCACACTGACGAGTGTACCCGCGGGGTTGCGGCCCGCAACTCGTAACTGGGCTCGAGCCGGAATGCCGTGAATTTAAGGCGCAAGTGCTTGCCGGCGTATCTCTTCGCGGAGGACGCGACGGGGTCGAATCATGTACGGGTACTTCTTCGCCCGTCGTTTCTGGCACCGCGCTTCGATCCGCGGTCGCCGGATGGGGTTGACGACGAACTCCGGCAACGGCGTGCCCGGCGGAGCCGACGTGAGCCACCGCAAAGCGTCCACGAAACTGATCCGATCCCGCCGCACTCCTTGCCGTCGGCCGGCCTCCCACATGACCACCCGCACCAGGTTGTACACCACCGCGTACATCACGATCTCCCGCCGCACCCCCGCCTCCGTTTGGCAGCGCAACACATCCATCCCCAGTGTCGTTTTCAAATGCGCCAGATTCGTCTCGACTCGCCAGCGTGCCTGGTACAGGTCGGCCAGCGCGTCGCCCCACGGGTGCGAGGTGCCTTCCCACCCGTCCGGCGGCAGCTTCCGAGCCACTTCAACAGCAGCATCCGGAACCGGCCGTCAGATGCTTCGCGGCGGTCGAACAAGTGGTTCTCGATGGGGTTAGGAGTTACGCAGTCGCAGAGTTTGGCCTGCGGTAGATCGGGCAGGCCCGGTAAGCCCGGACGGCCTCGCGGACGATCTGCCACTTGGCCGACAGCCAGTTGACGCCGGTGCGGAAGCACCACCGCTCGACCACCACGAACGCCCGCAACGCCAACCCGATGTGCCCCCGCTGGGCGACCGCCACGCGGCACTGGCAGCCTTCCACGTTCGTCACCTGCTTCAGCCCC
>JANNQE010001409.1:0-6642 GCA_031441625.1 Planctomycetia bacterium | reverse complement strand
GGATTGAAACACGCTGCGGGTGGCGACGGGAACCGGCACACTCACGTTTCCCCCGTGCTCGATGGCGGGGGCGGATTGAAACTGGGATGTGGACAGCACGGCTACCCGTCGGCCCGTGTTTCCCCCGTGCTCGATGGCGGGGGCGGATTGAAACACGGCGCTCGGCGGGTTCGGGATCAAAGATACGAGTTTCCCCCGTGCTCGATGGCGGGGGCGGATTGAAACACTGTTCGACACGGTGGCGTGAGTTCAACACACGGAGTTTCCCCCGTGCTCGATGGCGGGGGCGGATTGAAACGTGAGCGTGCCGTGGGACTCATACGGGCAGCAGTCGTTTCCCCCGTGCTCGATGGCGGGGGCGGATTGAAACGTTGACCGCCTTGCTGCCGGTTGGTGCGATCAATGTTTCCCCCGTGCTAGATGGCGGGGGCGGATTGAAACTAAGTCATCGCCGTCGTCCCCGCCGACCTCCGGCTGTTTCCCCCGTGCTTGATGGCGGGGGCGGATTGAAACGTTGTGGTCGTTGCTGCCGGTGGGTGCGAGCAGTGTTTCCCCCGTGCTTGATGGCGGGGGCGGATTGAAACTATCCCCGAGGTGGGGGTGCGGGTCGGGCGGCAGGTTTCCCCCGTGCTTGATGGCGGGGGCGGATTGAAACCTGACGGCGACTGACACGGCCACGGTCGGTCAAGCCGTTTCCCCCGTGCTTGATGGCGGGGGCGGATTGAAACAATGTTCGCCCTCGGGGTACACCGGCTTCCCCATGGTTTCCCCCGTGCTTGATGGCGGGGGCGGATTGAAACTGAGCAACTACCACCCGCTGACCGAGGGCGACGGAGTTTCCCCCGTGCTTGATGGCGGGGGCGGATTGAAACTATGCCGATAACGTGATCGGCCGTGAGTTGCTCGGTTTTCGTCGACGCCTTCGCCACATGGCTGAAGGCTAACTACAAAGTCGGCGTCCACGGCCCACCCTGCCTTCCACACCCTGACCTCAAGTTGCCTCGGTGTCCCACCCAGGTCAGGCGAAAAGCGACGACGGCGAGGAAGCGATGACCACAAACTTGTTCGTCCACCTTCCTCCGAACCTGCCCGACGAACTCGTGCAGGTTCTCACCGCCGCCCCCGGCGTCCGCATCGAGCGGATTGTGTCGCACGGCCACGCCTCCCCGTCCGACTTCTGGTACGACCAAGACGAGACAGAATGGGTGATGGTCGTGCGAGGGGCCGCACGGCTCCGGTTCGAGGACGGGGCGGTCGAGATGCGGCCGGGCGACTTCGTGAACATCCCCGCCCACAGAAAGCACCGGGTTGAGTGGACGACGCCCGACGAGCCGACGGTCTGGCTCGCGGTGTTTTACCGGGAAGAGGCTGACCGTCCGCCGGCACAACAGGCACTTCACGCCGCTGAGAAACCCGCTCGTGACCAACGGAGTAACTGACCTCACGAAACAGTCAGGTCCGTCAACATCATCCGGGGTACTACGGCCTTCGGCACATTACAAAAGTGGTTTTGTAGTTTCCAGTGAAGAAGCGTGTGCCCCGCCCTCATCCGTCGTCGAACAACCCCGGCGTCGGCCGCACCCAACCGGGCAGCCGGTAGCCCCGCTTGTCCAGCATGTTCACCAGCTCCCCGGAGCGGGTCAGGTCGGCCAACGCCTTGGCCACCGTCCCCGCCCCGTGCTGGTGCCCCGCCGCCCGCAACGCCCGCACTACTTGCTTGCGGGTGTGCGACTTCCACGCCCTCCGCCGCAGCTTCGGGGTGATGTCCGCGAAGTCCGGCGTGGCGCTCGTGTTCACCCAGCACCTCATGCAGCACAGCACCCCGGTGCTGACGGCGAACGTGTATTCCGACGTGGGCGGGGAGCTGGCCGACGAGGTGGCGAAGTTGCCGCCGCTTGGCCCGAATCTTGGGGCCAATCTTGGGGCGACAGGGTTCCCGGTCGTTCCGTCCGGCGAGAACAAACGGGGTTTTGAGCAGGAGAGAGGGAAGAAGAAGGTCCACGGAAAATAGCGGTTCCGTGGGCCTTCCTTGGATTTGGTGGGGGAACGGCGGCAGCCCGCTACCCCCTATGGGCCCGTCTCGTAAGCGGGTTCATGCGGGTGCGAACCCCGCCGCCGGCTCTCTCCCGTATCGTCCCTCACCGTCCCAATTCGTCCCATTCGCCTGCAATTTCAGCCATTCGCCCGCTTCCCCTTCTTGGCCGTTACCCCCGCGTTCGTCCCCGCCTGTCCCACGGAATCCCCACCCGGTTCCTTTTCAGGTACAACCCGGGGTACAACCAAAACGTCGGCGAGGACGGCGAGGGTGGCCGTCACCCCCGCGGCGTACCGCTCCAACTCGGGGCGGGTCATGTGGGCGAACGGCGAGGCGTCGGCCGATCCGGGGAGTGGAAGCCTCGCCACCGCCTCCGCCTTCTCCGCCATGTCGGTGTGCCCG
The DNA here is from genome assembly GCA_031441625.1 of Planctomycetia bacterium. Classification (GTDB taxonomy): domain Bacteria; phylum Planctomycetota; class Planctomycetia; order Gemmatales; family Gemmataceae; genus JALHQU01. The sequence goes on along the minus strand of JANNQE010001409.1, from coordinate 4,205 downwards.
TACCGCCCGATGGTCAGCATGGGGGTGGAGTGGCGGGCCAGCTCCTGAACCACCTTGATCGGGGCGGAGCGTCCCAACATGGTGCCGTAGGTGTGGCGGAGCGAGTGGAAGACGGCTTCCTCGCCGTTCACCATCACGGGAATCTTCGCGGCGGCGAGGTCCGCCCGGAACATGCCCGCCGCCCGCCGGAACCACCTGCCCGGCCACACCCGGCCGACAGACGCGGCCACCAGCGGGCGGAGCTTGGCCACCACCGCGGGCGGCAGCGGCTGTACGGCGTCCTTCCCGTTCTTGGTGAGCGTGCCTGGTAGGATCACCATCGCCGGGTCGGCGTCCAGGTGGAAGTGGGGCGGTTCCAGTGCGGCCAGTTCGCCCGCCCGGAGGCCGGTGGCCGCCGCGGTCAAGTACAGGATTGCCCGCTTGGGGCCGGTCAGCCTGCGGACGACGTGGGGGGAGGCGTCGGCGGCGTCGATCAGCCCGGCCAACTCCGCGGGGGAGAGCGCCCGCCGCTTGCCGACGGTCGCCTGGGAAGGCAGGTCCACCCCGGCGAGCGGGTCATGGTCAAGCGCCCCCGCCTTCCGCCACAGCCAGCGGGTGAACTGGCGGGCGTGCTTGCCGACGGTGGCGGCGTTCACCGCGGACATGCCATCCGCCTCATCGTCGCCGTCGATCAGGTCGTGAACGAACGCCTCCACCTTCGGCGTCACGCCTGGGGCGAGCAGGTCGCCGACCGTTGCAAACCCGCACCCGGCCAGCACCCGCCCGACGTTCAGCACGACGAAAGTGGTGTGCTTCTCCCCCGCCTTGCGGCCGACCACCTTCCCGAACTCCGCCACCAGGGGGGCGAGCGGTTGCCGCCCGGCGTCCGGGTCTGGCATGTCCGCAATCCCCCGCTCCCTACGCTCCACCAGGTCGGCGAGCATCTTCTCCGCCACCCGGCGGTGGGTGGCCAGCGGCACCTTCTTCCCGGCCGGCAGGGGCGAACCCTTGGCGTACCACTTGGCCGATTCCTCCACCACCTTGCGCGCACCCGGGGCGGTCTTCTTGCACCGCTTGCCGTCCGGCCCGACCCATCGGACAATCTGCGGCTTGAACAAGTGGGCCATGTGAGTTGCTCCGGACGCGGTGACGCGGGCATACCCCGGACGGGGCGGCGGGGGAACGCCAGCCGGCGGGGTGTGGTAGTGGCTTGTTGTGCGGTTGCCCCGACCGAGGTGAGCGCCGGGGTTACTTGTCCTTCTTCTCCTCTTTCTTCTCGTCCTTCACCCGCTTGAAGGTGAGCACCACCATCCCCATGCCGTCCGCCTTGATCTCGGTCGGGCGGGTTGTGCCTCCACTTGAGCACCACCTCAGCGTGTCGCCGTCGAGTTCGTAGATGCCCACCACGGGTTCTTTGTCGCCTGCTTTCTTGTAGTCGAGGGTCTTCGGCTTGGCGGCCGGGTCGAGCGTGTAGTCCGTATCCCGATCCTCCCCCGGCCCCGAGTTGCCGGTCCTGAACAGCTTTCCGCCCTTCTTGAACGTCATGGTCACCCTGGCGAGTTCCTCAGGCCGCAGGGCCGCCCCGCCGTCGCCGCCGTCGAGCTTGTCCAACTGCCACGTGCCGAGGATGGCGTCCTCGTCCTTCACCTTCGGCTTCTCCTTCGGCACCGGGGCGGCGACGAGGGCCGAGGCGAACAGGCCGGCGGCGAGCAGTGCGAGCAGACGCATGAGCGGTCTCTCCATTTTGGGGGCGGGTGTCAATGTATCCGGCGGTCAGGCTGGTGAAATCTGGCCACATGAGGCCACCCTGGGAGGGCGGGCGTGTCAGGTTTCCGCCCGTCGCCTGAACCCGCGTAGGCATTCCCCCGTTTCGCCCACCGTTGCCATGTTTGCCCTGAATGACCCGTGGGCAGCAGGTGTACCGTTCAGATGCCCCCACGCGAGGATCGCCGTGCCCGACACCCCGACCGTCTTCCTGACCACCATTCCCTATGAGTGCCCGTGCTGCATGCGGCACTTGCGGGTCGAGGCCAAGCACGCCGGCAGGTTGTTTCGGTGCCCCGTGTGCCGCGGGATGGGCATGGTGCCGGGTGAGGATACCACCGTCCCGCTGCTGTCCGACGACGACCCGACGACCCCACTCGGCCCGAAGCCAAATACCCTGCGGGGGTGAAGCCTGCATTCCGCCTCACTCGACCGGGCTGAGTTGCGGTCATTTTTATCCTTCACGCCACTGACTCACTTCTTCTCTTCGGGCAACCATCGCGTTTCTACCACCCACTCACCCACGGGAGGGAGCGTGAAGGGTACACCCCTTTCAGAAGGGGAGGGTGGCCTTCCATAAAAGTCACAGAGAGCAGCTTGAGTGACCTCAATCTGGTTTGCGAGGAGAGGACGGCTCAGTTCTTCGAGAACATGCCCCGCTGTCGCCCACGCCCAACGATCGTCCACCGCGAGAACGAAGCCGGAAAAGTGATAGAAGGACTCTTCGGCTTCGGGGTCATTCGCAGGGGCTACCCCTACCGTCAAACTCACAATGTGGCGACCGAGCCTCTGCATCATCTCTTGGCTGGAGGGCAATTCGCCGCCAGGTGTTGAACTGTCACCACCAGATGTGGGATCGGTAGACATCGATCGAACCTGCGGGCGGTTTCTGGTTGAGGGTAGATTATAGGCATGCTCTGAGTGAATCCTGAACTGGATCCCGCCGATCAGCGCGACCACCGGACGTCCCGGATCGCCGAGGAGCGGATCTCGGTCCACCTCGGCATGCACCCCAGCTACGAAGCCGCCGCCCAGGTCGCCAAGAAGGTGTTGCCCGGTGGCGAACGGCTTGAGCATGGCCTTCAGCTCGCGCTGAGGCGTGTCGTTGTCCAGCCACTTGCGGTAACGGTCGGGCGGGATGATCACCGGCATGCGGTCGTGGTAGTCCCGCACCAGTTCGTTCGGGGTGGTGGTGACGAGGCAGACGGTCGGCACCTTCCGCGTGCCGTCGTTCCACACGCTCCACAGGCCGGCGAAGGCCATCAGCCCGCCGCCGGTGAGCGAGAAGTGAACCGGCTCCTTCCGCTGGCCCACCAGCCTCCATTCGTAGAAGCCGGTGGCCGGCAGCAGGCACCGCTGGGCGGCGAACAGGCGGGCGAACATCGGCTTGCCCATCGAGTCGTCGCGGGCGTTGATCGGTCTTATTCCCCGGTCGGGGTTCTCCGCCCACTCCGGCACCAGCCCCCACTTGAGCATCGCCAGCCCGAACCGCTCGCCGTCCTGCTTCAGTGCCACCACTGCGACGGCTTGGCCGGGGGCGACGTTATACCGCGGGGCCAGACCCTTCGGCGGGTCGGTCAGTTGGAAGTGGTCGGCCACGGTCTCAGGGGGCGAGGGAAGGTGAAGCGTCTGCACATGCCGCCAACCGAGCCATCTCAGCCGCTCATGCGGGCTCGCTCAATTGGTGCAGCATTCGGACAACCAGCGGTTCCTTCACCTGGGTTCAAACTCTGGCAGTGCCAGAGTTGCCATGACAAGCCGTGGAAAAGCCCATAAACTATGGAGTGTGTAGAAACCGTCCCTGCCGCTCGAATTCGTCGAATAGCTTGGAAAATCAGGGAAATCACGCGAAGCGGGTATTCGACTGAAAATCGCTAGGTCCCCGGTTCAACCCCGGGACTGCCCACTCGATGCGAGATGATGCCGGCCGGTGCTTACGAGCGCCGGCCGCTTCTTTTTCAGGGGTTTCCGCCACGTCCCCCAACTGGCCCCGGATCGTCGCAGGAGTGCCAGACGGTGCGGGCGAGTGCCCCGAAATGCCCCCGGTCACTACGCCCGGCACTACTCGGATTTCACCCCCGCCCGCTACCCCCGACACCAGCGACACCAGCGACGGCAGTTTCCCGACCGCCCCGGCAAGGTCGTCGTGCCGCTTGTGCATGTACCGGGCGGTGACCACCGGCGAGGAATGCCCGGCCAGTTCTTGAACCGTCCGGGTGTCCGCCCCGCTGTTGCCGAGCAGCGTCAGGTAGGAGTGCCGCAGGGCGTGGAAGTCGGCGTGCTCGGGTCCGTTCGGCCCGTTCACGGCGTAGGCGATGCCCGCGGCGTCCAGGTCGATGCGGAGCATCTCGGCCCCCTTCTCCGCCCACGTCCCGCCCCAGATCGGTTGGCCGGCCGGTTTGCCGGCGAAGTACCGCACCAGTTCGGCGGCCACGTCGGACGGGATGGGTTGCACCTTCGTC
>JANNQE010001408.1:0-4375 GCA_031441625.1 Planctomycetia bacterium | reverse complement strand
CGGCCGCCGCCGGTCGCGGGGTCGTAGAAGTACGTCGCCGTCGAGCCGGCGCCGCCGAACACGGCCGGCACCGTCATCGTGGCCCGCCGCCCATCGCCGTCATAGGTATACGAGGTCGTATAGGTATGGCTGGCCGTCCCGCAGGTCGCGGTGATGCCGCGGATCGTCTGAGTCTCCGAGCGCATCTCGCCGTTCGGATCGAAGCTCCGGGTCACGCTGGCATCGCACCCAGTGGCCGACGACAGCTGCCCGTCGGGGTAGTACCCGAAGCCTTGGTTGTCGCCCGGGACCGTCTCGCCGTAGGGCGCGGTCGTGAGGGAGTTGGGGATGATGCCATTGCCAAGATGGGTGGCGCCGATTGCCTGGGGCACGGTCCGAGAGGTCATCCGGTTCATGGCGTCGTAGCCCATCCCGATCACATGCGACCGGGGCGTCGTCACGCTGACCAAGTTGCCGGACGGATCATAGCTCCGCTGTTCGGTGCCCCCGCCGGGGCGGGTTACGGTCAGCGCTCGGCCCACTTTATCGTAGCCCCAGCTGTCCACCAACGGGCTGATATTGGCGGGGTTGGGGGTGAACGAGCGGCTCACCGACACGGTCCGCCCTTCCTTGTCGTAGCCCGTGACAATGTTGTTCCACTCCGCGGCCCCCTGGCCCAGGAACCGGCTGGTTTCCTGATTCCACTTGTTGTAACCCGCCGTGGTGGTCAGGGTGCCGCCCGTGATCGGCGTGGTGATCGTGGTGGGGAGGCCGACACCGTTATTGGCGTAGCCGGTCAGAAATCCGAGCGGGGTCGTGACCGAACTGAGGTTGGCCTGGCCGTCGTACCCGATCAGCTGGGCCGGCAAACCTGGCATGGTCACGCTGCTCACTTGCTTGTTCGCGTTATACCCGAAGGCCGTGGTTTGCCCTCGGCTGTCGGTCGCCGAGGTGCGGTTACCGTTGGAGCTGACTATGAAGACGGTCGAATCACCGGCCGGCGGGGCGATCTTCGTCAATTGGTCGGCGCTGCCCCACCCATAGCGAGTGGTCCGGCTCGGGTTGGTCGATAGGTCGGTGACCGTGAGGAGGCGGCCCTGACCGTCATAAGTGGCCGAGATGACCTGGCCGGTGACGGTCGTGACCTGGGTGACCAACCCCGAATAGGTCCCCGCTCGGGTGAGCGTCGTCGTCGCCCCAGCCGCGTTGACGATCCGGGCCGGAGCGCCCAGGGGATTCACGAAGAACGCGGTCGTGTCGATGCCGCGGGGACCGTGGTAGCTGGTGAACTGGCCGGCCGAGTCGACGCTCGGTGTGCCGCGAAGCCCTTGGCTTTCCGCGGGTGCGAGGTTGACGATGATCGTATCGTTGACCCCGCCGTTCGCGCTAATGGCGGTCCGGGTGACATGGCGGACGGAGTCCAACACTAGCCGCAACACCCCGCCTTCGCGGTCAGTCCGGCTGGTCACCAAACCAGTGGTGCCGGCATAGCCGAAGGTCACTGGGTTGTTCGCGGGATCGGTAATGGCGGTGACCCGGCCGCCGGACAGGGTGAGCGTGGTGATCCGCGCCGGACTCAACCCATCGGAGACGGTGACCTGTCCGGCGGGATACCCAAAGGTGAACGATCGCGCAGTGCCCGGGCCCGGCAAGCCGATCGTGAGGAGCGCGCCCGATCCGCTGTAGCCGAAGGTGGTCGTGTAGCCGAGCCGATTCACGGTCCGAAGATGCCGGCCTGTGGCCGAATCGAAGACCACCGAGAGTCCGCCCGGGAGCCGTCGGGTGTACTCGCGCACGGCGCCGTTGCTGACGATGGTCAGGCTGTCGGGAAAGGCCACCAGCGGGGTGAGACCGCGCCAGAGGGTGGCGTTGATCTTGGTGAAGCGCCGGGCGCTCCCGTCGCCGCCGATCCAGAGGACGTCGGCGCTACCAGCGATCGGGGCCACCTGCTCCAGGCCCGCGACCCACCACCCTTGGCCATAGGGGCTGGTCTTCCGATTGATGACGACCACATCGACGGGAACCAGGGTCGGAAAAGTGCCGACGGCGTTGTACTTGTTGGCGACCTCAAGGACGTACGCCACGAGTCCAGTGCCGGGCGCGGCTGCCGTATCGCGGACCCGGATCACCCGCCCCGGGCCCCCAACGGTCCATTGGGTCCCGGCCCACGCTCCCCGCCCAACCTGCGCCCCGGCCCGCCTCAGGGTCGCAATCACCGAATCAGGCCGAACCACCTGGGGGAAGATCCGGACCACGGCGCCGACCTGGGGCGCCGGTTCCGCGTACGCCGCGTTGTACAGCAGCGTCGGCGCTCGCCATACGTTGAGGGTCTTGACCGCCGGAATCGCCTGGACGATGCGGAGGTCGCCGCATTCGGCGGCGGCCGCCGCTCCGAGGGCGATCGTGACGCATTGGTCGCGCGGGCGGGTCGGGCCCGGGTTCACCGCCGCGGTTGTGACGCTCGGGGCACCCGGTTGGGCGGCCACACTGATCGTGACCCACCCGGTATCGAGCACGGTTCCGTTGAGCAACGCCCGGACGACGATCTTGGCAGTGGTCCCGACACCCTGCGTCTGGAATTGGACGTTGACGGTGCCCTGGAGGCCTTGAGCCACCGCAATCGAGGTCGGCGAAAGGACGCACGACGCGATCCCCGCACCCGTGCATGCTGAGTTGGCGGCATACGTCGTCGTGGTCGTGCCCGTGTTGGTGATCGTGAACGGTTGATTCACGGTGAGGCTCGGGCCGAGGGATACGGTGGCTCCGTCTGCCAAGCTCAGCGGCACCACCGAGGCGCCGGCCACCGCCACTGTGACGTACCCGGTGTCGAGGACCGTGCCCGCGACCGCCGCCCGGAGCACCACCTTGCCGCTGGTCCCGCCCGCCAGGGTCGCATAGGTGATCGTCGCGGTGCCGGTTTGTCCCGCGTTCACGGCCACCGACGTGGGCGCGACGGTGCAGCCCGCCGGCACGCCGGTGCCCGAGCACGCCGACGTGAGGGTGTAGGTCGAACTACTCCCGCCGGAATTCTGCACCGTGAACGCCTGGGTGTTGGTGCTGGTCGCGGCCGGTACCGTGACCTGCTGGCCATCGGTGCCACCTTGAGGCGCGACTACCGCCGATGGAGGTGGTGTGGCGACGGTGACGTTCACAAAGCCGGTGTCGAGCACGACGCCGCCATAGGTGGCCCGCAGTACCACCTGGCCCGTGGCCCCGCTCGCGAGGCTGGCATAGGACACGGTGGCGGACACCGGCACGCCGTTGTTGGGCGGGGTGATGGACGTCGGCGACACCGAGCACCCGGCGGTCACCCCGCCGCCCGAGCAGACCGGCGTCAGGGTGTAGGTCACGGCGGTCGGGCCACTGTTGGTGATCGAGAAGACCTGGGTTTGGGCGGCGTTCGGATTGACGCTGACGGCCTGGTTCTTCGGCACGACTTGGGCGCTCGGAACCCGGACGGTCACCGTCCCGAGGTCGAGCGAAGTGCCGCCGTAACTTGCCGTCAGCGTAATCGTCCCGGTGAGTCCGGGGCCGCCGGTGTTGTAGGTGACCGTCGCCGGGCCCGTCCCCGCCGCCACGCCGGCCGAGTCGAGGGTGATGGACGACGGAGTAGTGCAGGCACTGATGCCCAATCCGGTGCAACTCACGCTGAGGGTGTAGGTCCCGGCGGCCCGGGACAGGTTGGTGACAGCGAATGGGTAGCTCTGGCCAGTCAGGTTTGGCGGATTGGTCACCCCACCCCCATCCGGCGTCACCGAGGCCGCCGCGGCGACGGTCGTCTCACCCCAATTGCCGACGTTGGACACGCCCGTTGGCACCACTGAGGTGACGGCCAGCTCCACGCCCCCTGGGCCAGGCGCCCCGACGCTGAACGTGATAGTCACGTCCTTTGACGTGCCAAAGGCGACGATGCCCACCGGTCCGCAGGTGACGATGGTAACGTTGCCAAGGCCCGTGCAGACACGGGAAAACTGGGCGTCGATAGTCCCGTTGTTGATCACTTGAAAGACGACCGAGTGGCCGGTCGAATTCGCGATCCGGATCTTCTTGTCGGGGTGGGTGCCGTTGTCCGGGGCGACCTGGACGCTGAGCTGGGCTATTGCCGGGCGTATCGGGAGGAAGAGCAGCAGGGTAAGGAGCGATCGAGCGATCCGGGTCATGCCGTCTCCGGTTGGGCTATATAACCTAAGGTAGCACCCCCTACCTCAAGGCAACCTCAAGACCAGTCGGATCGTAGTTCCTTCTTGCGTCTGGAGCTGCACTCTTGCATGTTTATGCATTATGCACAAACAGACAATCGCCCTCGCCTTTTCCGGCGGCCTCGACACCAGCTACTGCGTCCCCCGGCTCGCCGACCAGGGCTTCGTCGTCCACACCGTCTACGTCAACACCGGCG
>JANNQE010001407.1:0-1683 GCA_031441625.1 Planctomycetia bacterium | reverse complement strand
CACCCTCCGGCGGTGACACACCTCTGGGGGGGCGTTACACGTTATCCCCCTACGGGGGTGCGTGGGCAACCCCAGCCTTCCCACCGCTTTGGGGGCTGGCCCCCCGCCCCCGCTTCGGGCTAACAAAGCGGAGCCGCAGGGCGGAAAACCCGCCAAGCCCGCACCAGTCGCGGCCAAGACCGTTTCGATCAAATCCGACGGCACGCTCGCCGACGCGACCGCCGAGATGACCAAGCAGACCGGCCTTGCGTTCGACCTGACCGCCGTCGACGACAAGGCGAAGGTGAACACCAACTTCAACAACGCCCCGGCGTGGACGGCGATTGAAGCCGTGGCAAACCAGGCGAACTGCTTCGTGCGGGTGGCCGGCAACACGGTGAAGCTGAGCAAGCGGCCGAACGGCGTGGGGGCGGTGCCGAGCGGGATTGATGGCCCGTTCCGCGTGGTGGTGAAAAAGGTGATTGCCAAGCGGGACCCGGAGTTGGCCGACAGCGACTACGAGGTTCACCTGGAAGTGCAGTGGGAGCCGCGGTTCCCGGTCTACCTGATCGACACCGAGCCGAAGGCCACGGCGACCGTCGGCAAGGACAAGGTGACGGCGGACGCGGCGAGCGTGCGGGTGATCCCGAGCGGGTACTCGCACCCGGCGGTGGTGAAGCTGAAGAACGTGCCGCGGGCGGCGAAGCAGCTCGACGAACTGGCGTGCTCGTTCCGCGTGGTGGCGGCGGCCAAGTTGCTGGCGGTCGAGTTCAAGGAGTTGACCAGTGACAAGCCGGTGTCGCAAACCATCGACGGCGTGAAGGTGACGCTCGACCCGCTGAAGGTGATCGACAAGCGGGCCGAGTTCACCGTGACGACCGAGTACCCGGACGGGCACCCGGAGTTCGAGAGCTTCCAGTTGTGGCACGCGGCGAACACGTTCCGCCTGCTCCCGCCGAACGACCGCACCGGCGGGCGGAAGCCGACCGGCCTGAACCTGGGCGAGGGCGGGCGGCGGCCGCTGATCGTGTACCAGTACGACGGCCTGCCCGACGTGAAGGGGTGGCGGGCGGTGTACGAGACGCCCGGCCCGATGAGCGAGCAGACGGTGACGGTGACGCTGAAGGGGGTGGCTTTGCCATAGAATTCCCCTTCCCCTGTCGTCGTCTGTACCTTCACCCGTCCGCGCCGCCCGGTCCCCCCGCCATGCCCCGCGACCTGATCCTCGGCACCGCCGGCCACATCGACCACGGCAAGACGTCGCTGGTGAAGGCGCTCACCGGCATCGACACCGACCGCCTGCCGGAGGAGAAGGCCCGCGGCATCACCATCGACATCGGGTTCGCCCACCTGACCATCGGCGAGTACCGGCTGGGCATCGTCGACGTGCCGGGGCACGAGCGGTTCGTCAAGAACATGCTCGCCGGGGCGACCGGCATCGACCTGGTCGTGCTCATCGTGGCGGCCGACGACAGCGTCATGCCGCAGACCCGCGAGCACCTGGAAATCCTCAAGCTGCTCGGGCTGCGCCACGGCGTCATCGCGCTCACGAAGGCCGACCTGGTGGACGACATCACCCGCGAGGTGGCCGAGCTGGAGGTGCGGGAGTTGGTGCACGGGTCGTTCCTGGAAGACGCGCCGATCGTGCCCACGTCGGCGGTCACGGGCGCGGGGCTGGAGGAGTTGAAGGCGGCGATTCGGGAA
>JANNQE010001406.1:0-3070 GCA_031441625.1 Planctomycetia bacterium | reverse complement strand
GGTTCACCCGGAACCGGCGGACTCACGTCGCGCCGTTCGCCGGCCGCGGCTCCCTGTCCCGCCGTCAATTCGTCCCCCGCTCGTAAACTACTCGTCCCTTCTCCACCCCGGACGGAGTTCCCATGCCCGCACGCCGCTGGGCGGTCGTCGCCGCCCTCTTCGCCACGGTCAGTTTCGCCCCCGCCGCCGACGACAAACTCGTCGCCGCCGTGAACGAGCAGTTCAAGGCGATGCAGTCGCACACGCTCGCCAACGGCCTGCAAGTCCACCTGCTGCCCATCCCCACCGCGCCGGTCGTGACGACCATGATGGCGTACAAGGTGGGCGCGTGCGACGAGGACAAGTCGGCCACCGGCCTGAGCCACTACCTGGAACACCTGTTGTTCAAGGGCACCGACACGCTCAAGCCGGGCGACATCGACCGCCTGACGCAACGCAACGGCGGGCGGAACAACGCCTACACGACGGAAGACATGACCGTCTACCACTTCGACTTCGCCGCCGACCGCTGGAAGGAGGGGCTGAAGATCGAGGCCGAGCGGATGCGGAACACGAAGGTGGACGCGAAGCACGAGTTCGAGCAGGAGAAGGGGGCCGTGATCGCCGAGCTGAAGAAGGGCGAGGACGGCCCGTGGGACCTGGAATACAAGGCGATTCTGCCGCTGCTCTACCCGGCGAAAGACCCGTACTCGCACCCGGTGATCGGCGAGGAGAAGCACGTCCGCGGGGCGACGGCGGAGGTCATCTCCCGCTACTACGACACGTGGTACCACCCGAACAACGCGGCGCTCGTCATCGTCGGCGGGTTCGACGCGGACGACGCACTGAAGACGGTGAAGGAACTCTTCGACAAGATCCCGAAGGCCGACCTGCCGAAGCGGAAGCTGCCGGTGGTGACGAAGCCGCGGACGGCCCCGGTGCGGAAGGAGATGGAGAGCAAGTTCGACGTGGCCCGGCTGATGGTCGGGTTCAACACGGTGAAGGTGGGTGACGACGACGACTACGTGCTCGACGTGATCGACGACGTGCTGAGCAACGGCCGCACCAGTCGGCTGTACAAGCGGCTCGTCGAGGGCGAGGAGTTGGCGAACGGCGTGGCCACGTCCAATAACGCCGGCCGGCATCCGGGTTGGTTCGGGGTGAACGTGGAGATGATCAAGGGCAGGGACCGCAAGGCGGCGGAGAAGGCGGTGTTCGAGGAGATCGCCAAGCTGGCCGACAAGCCGATCCCGGAGGAGGAGATGAAGCGGGTGCGGCGGCGGATGCTGGCCGCGTTCCTGTTCACCAAAGAGGATGTCCACAGCGTGTGCGACCTGATCGCCCGCGGGGCGATGTACGACGACCCGGACTACCCGAAGACGTACCTGGCGAAGGTGAACAAAGTCACGGCCGCCGACGTGCAGGCGACGGTGAAGAAGCTGCTCGACCCGAAGAAAGCGGCCGTCGTGTGGAGCATCCCCGAAGACGAGGTGGAGAAGAAGGGTGGTCTGGCCAGGGTGGCCGGCTCTCGCCGAGAGCCGGTGCCGATGTCGCTCTCGGCGAGAGCGACCCCCCCAAAAAAAGACTCCAAACCTGGTGCCGCCCCCGGCGTCGATCTGACCAAGACCAAGCGGGTCGTCCTCAAGTCCGGCATCACCGCTCTGCTGCTCGAAAACCGCCGCCTGCCCATCGTGGTGGCCGACGCCTTCATCAAGGACGTGCGACTCCGCGAGCCGGCGGACAAATCCGGCGTGGCCGCACTCCTCGGCGACATGCTCGAAGAGGGGAGCGCGAAGCACACCGGCGAGCAGATCGCCGACCTCATCGAGGGCACCGGCGGCAGCCTCAGCCTGAGTTCGTCCGGTGGCAGTGTGAAGGTGCTGACGCCCGACACCGACACCGGCCTCGGCCTGCTGTTCGAGTGCCTGACTCGGCCGGCGTTCCCGAAAGAAGCGGTCGAGCGCCGCCGGGCGCAACTGCTGTCCACCATCGCCGACGTGGAGACACAACCTCAGAACCGCGCCCGCCAGACGCTGAACGCGGCCGTGTACGGCGACCACCCGTTCGCCCGCTCGCAGTACGGCAAGAAGGAGGTGGTGAAGAAGCTGACCGTGGCCGACCTGAAGGCGTTCCACCGGGAGACGTTCACCCCCGCCGCGTGCGTGGTGGTGGTGGTCGGCGACTTCGACACGGCCGAGATGACGAAGAAGCTGGAAGACCTCACCGCCAACTGGCAGGGTGAGCCGGCGAAAGAAGTGATGGTGGCCGCCCCGCCGAAGGAGGGTAAGCCGGGGGAGATCATCATCAGCGACCCGACGGCGGCGCAGACGCACGTGTTCGTCGGGCACCTTGGCATCACCCGCAACGACCCCGACTACCACGCGCTGCTGGTGATGGACAACGTGCTCGGCGTCGGGCCGGGGTTCACGGATCGGCTGTCGAGCACCCTCCGCGACCGCCAGGGGCTGGCGTACACGGTGAACGCCAGCATCGCCAACAGTGCCGGCGACCAGCCGGGGCTGTTCGTCGGGTACATCGGCACCTTCCCGAACACCTACCACGACGTGCGGGACGGGTTCCTGAAGGAGATCAACCGCATCCGCGACGAGAAGGCGACCGACCAGGAGGTGGACGACGCCAAGAAGTACCTGGTCAACAGCGTGCCGTTCGTGCTGGCCACCAACGACGGCATCGCCGGCCAACTGCTGCTCATCGAGCGGTTCGGCCTCGGCCTGGACTACCTGGACAAGTACAAGACGGCGGTGGAGGCGGTGACGGTGGCCGACGTGCAGCGGGTGGCCAAGAAGCACCTCGACCCGAAGAAGCTGACCATCGCCACCGTCGGCCCCATCGGCACCGACGGCAAGCCGCTGAAGGACGAGAAGGACAAGTAGCAGGCGAGGACGACCGTGACGGTCACGGGAGCTGGTGGGATCGGACTTGCCGTGTCGCCGCGAAGCGGCCGTCGTTCGTAGCCCAGGGCGGAAGCCCTGGGAAGTGTCTCCCCACCCCACCCTCGCCCCGAAGGGGCCGGCGTAATTCGTCCGCCGGCCCCTTCGGGGCGGTGTCTCATTCGCTCCATTCCCCAGGG
>JANNQE010001405.1:0-4332 GCA_031441625.1 Planctomycetia bacterium | reverse complement strand
CACACCGGCGGACTCACGTCCCGCCGCTCGCCCGAAACCGGGCCACCAGGAACACCCCATGCCGCCCACCGACGCCATCGACCGGCTCCAGAAGATCAAGCACAACCCGCTCGACCCGAACCCGTGGCTGGCCCTCTACCTGGACACCAGCGTGCCCCTGCACGGCACCGCCAAGGCCAACTTCCTGGTGGACGTGTCGTCGCCGTCGCGGCAGTGGCTCCTGCCGGTCCTCCGCCCGTTCTGCCGGCTGACCATGTGCGGGTTCAAGGTGCTCAAGTTCTTCATGCCGCGGTTCCTCACCTCGTCGTGGCTGCTGCACCACAGCATCTACTGGGGGCTGAAGCGGTTCGTGTCGCCGTACGCCAACTACCTGGTGATGCGGCACTTCCACATCGGCAGCGAGCTGCTGGCGTTCATCGCCGCAAACGCCAAGGGGGTGACGCTGGCACCCGCCGGCCTCCGCCCCCGCACGCTGAAAGACCTGACCCAGAACGTGTTCCTGCAACACGACCTGAACATCTTCAACTTCATCATCGACATCAACCGCCAGTTGAACGAGCAGGGGCTGGAACTGCAGCCGAAGGGGCCGCTCGACTTCAGTGGCATCACCGACGGCGACTTCCCCATCGAGGACATGCCCCGCGGGTGGTTCAACGTCATCGACCTGGAGTCGGCCATCGAGTTGTACACGCCCATGTACCAACTGCTGCTCACCGACAGCGACTTCTGGCGGGCGTGCAACTCCCTCCAACTGGACGAGACCATCGCCCTGTACGCCACCACCCTGCTGAAGGACTACCGCTACCTGGGGCTGGTGAACAACAAGCACCCGATCGTGCCCAACTCCACCCTGGAGGCGGCGCGGGGGCTGATGCTGCACGGGCTGGGGGCCGAGTTCATGCACGCCTTCCTGGTGCGGGCCAAGCGGGCGCAGGCCCACGCCGCCGATGCCGCCGCCCGCGACCGCCCGCCGGAGGAGGCGGGGGCTACTCCCCATTGGCGTTAACTTAAGGTTCGCCGTTGGCGTTTCCGGGGGGAGTCGGCGAGTCGTCGGCAGATGTCCGCCCACCGTTCCAGGGCGCTGGCCAACCCGCACCGCGGGCTGATGGCGGTGATCAGCTCGCGGTACAGGAACGTCACCTCACGCCACCGGCTGCGGCGGGGCGTCCAGTCGATACCCCCAGGGGGAAAAACGTTCTAAAACAACCCCGTCGTGTGGAGAAGTCATGCGCCCCCCGCCGGACCGGCTGCCCGGGGCGGAGGGCGTGCTGGCCGTTCGCCGCAGGCGACTTGGTTGGTCACCACGTCCGGGTGGACCACCGGAAGGCGTAGTCCGGCCGCGACCGGGCGGGAAGGTAGAACCCAATGCCTGCACGATCTGCTGAACCCACCGCCACGTTCGCGGCCCCGGGAGGCGACGAAACGGCATTGTTCATCCCCAGCACTCCGGCTCGTGGGTTCGACGAAGAGCTCCGCCGCGTCCTCCGGTCCCGTTTGATCCTCATCCACCTTCTGGCCCTGACTTACGTCTTCCTGCTTATGGTGTTGAGTTTCGTCGGCACGGCCCAGCGAGAAGACGTATCGCTCCGGCCCGACCAGGGCAACCCGTGGCGGCTCGTCCCCATGCTGCTGGAGTGCGTGGTCGGGGCCGCGTTTCTCTGGAGCAGCCGGGGAATGTCGCTCCGGTCGCTGCGCCTGTGGGAGTGGATCTTCTTCGCCACCCACGCCGGCGCTAACGGGATCCTCCGGTTCGAGATGCTGGCGCATGTGGAGGGTGGCAATCCAAACCCGCCGTCGCTCGCCGTCGCCTTCCGCGGCGTGGTGTCCCTGACAGGGTTCATCACGCTGATCCTGGCGTATGGCGTGCTCATTCCCAACAGCCGTCGGCGGAGCCTGATCGTGGTGGTCGCGATGACGGCGGTCCCGTTCGTGGCCGTCGCCGTCGCCACGGCGGTCAACCCCGCCCTGCGGTGGTCGCACTTCGTCATGCTCACAGTTCAGGCCGCGGTCACCCTGGTCTTCCCGGCGGCCATTGCGGTGTTCGCCGCGGCCCGCGCCACCACCCTCCAACGGCGGGCCTTCGAGGCCGAACGGCGGGCCGCGCAGGTCGGTCAGTACTCGCTGAAGCGGAAGCTCGGCGAGGGCGGGATGGGCGAGGTGTGGCTGGCCGAGCACCGGCTGCTCAAGCGGCCCTGTGCGGTGAAGTTCGTCCGCCCGGAGTTGGCCGCCCACCCGGCGACCGCAGCCCGGTTCGCGCGGGAAGTGCAGGCGGTCACCGGGTTGACCCACGTGAACACGGTTCGGGTGTACGATTACGGTCGGGCGGACGACGGGTCGTTCTACTACGTCATGGAATACCTCGACGGGCCGGCCCTGGACCGGCTGGTCGCCGATTACGGCCCTCTCCCGCCGGGCCGGGTCGTCCACCTACTGCGGCAGCTCTGCGGGGCACTGGCCGAGGCTCACGCGGCCGGGCTGGTCCACCGCGACCTGAAGCCCGGGAACGTGATCGTGGCCCGGCTCGGCGGGGTGTGCGATGTCGCCAAGCTGCTCGACTTCGGACTGGTGCTGGACGAGTCCGCGGCCGACGGGGACGACCGGCTGACCCGGGCCGGGGTCGTCCTCGGGACGCCGGCGTACATGGCCCCCGAGCAGGCGGCGGGAGAGCCGGTGGACGCCCGCGGAGACGTTTACAGTCTGGGGGCGGTCGCGCATTACGCCTTGCTGGCCCGCCCCCCGTTCGGGGGTAAGAACGCTCGGCAGGTGATGGCCGCGCACCGGACCGAGCCCGTCCCGCCCCTTGATGGGGTTCCGGCCGACCTCGCGGCGGTGGTCGCCCGCTGCTTGGCCAAGGACCAGGGCGATCGGTTTCCGTCGGTCCGCGACCTGGACCGGGCGTTGGCGGCGTGCGGGTGCGCGGCCGACTGGTCGGTCGAGCAGGCTGCGACTTGGTGGGCGGATGGCAGGATGGGTGGAGCGAATTCGGCGGCAGAGTTGACCCGCACCGTTGGGTAAAACCGCAAGTACGGGCAGGGCGAGGGATGGGTCGTCGCCGCAAATCAACTGGCTGTCACTTCCGCCTTAGTACTACAGCGCACGGTCGTCCGGCCATCGGCACCGAATCAGGGTCGTGAGTCGGACGCCGGCGGCGTGAAGCTTGCGCCGCGTGGCCGCCGACCGAGCGGCGTTCGAGGTGTCGTAACGCACCATGGCGGCCACCACTTCGACCGCCGTGCGGAACGCGATCTCGCCCACCCGCAGGTTCACCAGGCCGGCCACCGCGTCGAGCAGGTCGGCCACCACCAGCCGACGTTCGGGGGTCAGCCCCAGGACGGTGTCGTCCACCTCGACCACGGCTCACCCCGATGTCACCGATCCGATCCGTTCTTCAGTTCGGTTTCACGATTGTCGTCACACCGCCGCCTCGTTGTTGCTGTCCGCCGGCATGTCTCTCCGGGCAGTCAGCCAGCGCCTGGGGCACGCCAACCCGACCATGACCCTGCGGGTGTACGCCCACACGAAGCCGAACGACGACGCGAACTTGGCTGAAGGCTTGGCCCGCATGATGGCCTGAAGTGCGATTGGCTACAGTTAGGCTACAGTCGGGGCCTGGTTCTGAAGAGGGTCAGAAAACACCAAGGGCCGCAACCCATTCAGGTTGCGGCCCTTGCGGCGGATGGGCGTTACTGGGCTTGAACCAGTGACCCCCACAATGTCAATGTGGTCGAGTAGTGTCTGCCGACATCCACCGTTGTCTTGACTCACAAGGTTTCACCGCATTCTGCATGACCACAATCCGCGGATGTCCAGCGGCGTCCGTGCTGTTGGCTGTAGATTGGCTGTACCGACTCCAGTCACATCGCTCTCGGAGAACGGGTCAATCACCGACTACGACACCGTGTCCGAAGGTGCGCGGGGCCGCGCGAACCGCACGGCGAACCGGCGGCAACGAAGGCCAGGGCGGTGCGGTGTCCGGCCGACCCCGCGGCAGAACCGCCGCAAATCACCAAACCGCTGCATGCGCCCCTTTCACCTGCAAGTGGCACAGGGCCTCGGCCGGGGTGAACGCGGTGACCGCCACCACAAGTCCGAGCGTCGGGTGCGTCGATCAGTGGGGGGGCGAACCCGCGGATAGATGGCAGAGTAAATCCCCTTCGGCAATATGACCTCGCGGACCATTGCCAGGAAAGGGCGGGCGAAGCGGGCCCGGCAGGGGGACGTGCGGTTCGCCATGTACGACCTGCGGCACTGCTTCGCCTCCCGCAAGCTGAAGGAGGGGCACGACCCGATCACCGTGGCCGCCCTGCTCGGGCACAAGGACGGGACCATGCT
>JANNQE010001404.1:0-5167 GCA_031441625.1 Planctomycetia bacterium | reverse complement strand
TGGGTCGAATCACACCCAGGCGGCTGACGCCGCCGGTTCACCCGATCAACGCGGAGTGCGGAATGCGGACCGACGACCTCTCGCATTCCCCCGGCAGCGTCGGCGAACTCGTCAAACTCGCCCTGCAGCTCGTCCTGTCGGCCGGCTTCCTGACGGTCCAGCTCTGCCTCGACCGCATCTTCCTGACGTGGAAAGGCAACGACGAGGCCGCCGCCTCGATGCCCGCGGTCATGCTGTTCAGCACCCTGTTCGGCATCCTTCAGCACACCGTGCAGTACACGTCGGTGTTCGTGTCGCAGTACATCGGCGCCGGGCGGCCGGAGCGGGTCGGCCCGGTGCTGTGGCAGGCGGCGCGGCTGGCCGTCGTCGGCGGGTTCGCCTTCCTGCTGCTCATCCCCCTCGCCGGCCCGCTATTCGAACTGGTCGGTCACGCCCCCGAAGTGGCGGCGATGGAGGCCGACTACTTCCGCGCCTTGTGCTTCGCCGTGCCGTCGGCCGCGGCGGTGGCGGTGGTGAACGCCTTCTTCTCCGGCCGCGGGCAGACGTGGACGGTGTTCGCCGTCAGCGGCGTCGGGCTGGCGGTGAACGCCCCGCTCGCCTACGCCTGGATTCTGGGCGAGTGGGGCTTCCCCAAGCTGGGCACCACCGGGGCCGGGTACGCCACCGTGTGCGGGTCGGTCGCGTCCATGCTGTTCGGCGTGGGCCTGATCTTGCGCCGGAAGTACGAAGCCGAGTTCCGCACGCGGTCGGGCTGGCGGTTCGACTGGCCGCTGACCAAGCGGGTGTTGCGGTTCGGCATCCCGAACGGCCTGATGCACGCGGTGGACATGTCGGCGTGGACGGCGTTCATCTTCCTGACCGGGCTGATGAGCAAGGTGGAAGGGGCGGCCACGAACGTGGCGTTCACCATCAACCTGGTCGCGTTCCTGCCGCTCATGGGCGTCGGGCAGGGGGTGGAAATCCTGGTCGGCCGGCGGCAGGGGGAAGGGAGGCCCGACCTGTCGGCGAAGACGACGTGGACCGGCCTGTGGCTGAACGTCGGGTACGCGGTGGCGGTGTCGGTGCTGTACGCGGTGGTGCCGTGGGTGTTCACGTGGCCGTTCGGCGTCGGGGCGAAGCCGGACGAGTGGCAGCAGCTCCAGCCGGTCGTTCACACCCTGCTGCTGTTCGTGGCCGTGTACACGGTCGGGGACGCGGTGAACGTGACGGTGTCGTTCGCCCTGCGGGGGGCCGGCGACACGCGGTTCGTGGCGGCGCTGGCGGTCGGGCTGGCGTGGCCGGTCATGGTGATTCCCACCTGGATCGCGGCGGCCGTCGGGTGGGGCGTGTACGGGGCGTGGGTGTTCGCGACGGTGTACATCTTCGCGCTGGCGGTGGCGTTCGTCATCCGCTTCCGCGGCGGCAAGTGGCGAACCATGAGGGTGATCGAAGCGCAGGTGGTGGTGGGAGAAGATTTCACCGCCGAGGGCACATGAGGGCACATGAGGGGATCAGAGAGTCTCACGCAGAGCCGCAGAGACGCAGAGAAAACAGAAGACAGTGTTCAGAGGCAGTCGTCAGTCCCGTCCTTGTCCGCTCTGCGTCTCTGCGACTCTGCGTGAGATCTTGTTTCCTTTCTTCTGCCTTCCTCTCGTGCCCTCGGCGGTGAATCCTCTTCTGTCCGCCCGCGTGCTTTTTCTGCGCGCCCCGCATACTATGTCCCCCGCGGGTGCTCCCCCCGCTCACGTTCCCCTCCTCCGAAGGTGTCTCCCATGCTCATGCGCGGAAACCTGTCCCGCCGCGGATTCATGCACCGCTCCGTCGCCGCCCTCACCGCCGCCGGCCTGCCCCTGTGGTACGCGCAGCACGTCCACGCCGCCGACGAGAAGGCGAAAGCCGACGACACCAAGCCGGGCGCGAACGGCATGCTCAACTTCGGCTGGGTGGGCATCGGCAGCCCGTCGAGCCGCTCGCTCAAGGGCGTGTACCCGCAGGCTCGGGCGTTCCAGAACGTCAAGCACGTCGCCATTTGCGACGTGGACAGCCGCCACCTCGACGTGGCCGCCGAGCAGCTGAAGAAGGACAAGTTCGAAGCCACCAAGCACGACGACTACCGCAAGCTGATCGCCCAGAAGGACGTGGACGTGGTGTGCGTCACCACCCCCGACCACTGGCACGCCATCATCGCCATCGCCGCCATGAAGGCCGGCAAGGACGTGTACTGCGAGAAGCCGCTGACGCTGACGGTGGCCGAGGCGCTGGCCGTTCAGAAGGTGGCGAAGGAGACGAAGAAGGTGCTGCAAACGGGCAGCCAGCAGCGGTGCGAGATGGGCAACATGTTCCGCCTGGCGGCCGAGATCACCCGCAGCGGGCGGCTGGGCAAGATCAAGTCCATCGAGTGCCGCATCGGCGGCAACCCGTCCAGCGGGGCGATCGAGGCGGTCGAAGCCCCGAAGGAGCTGAACTGGGACTCGTGGCTGGGGCCGACGCCGAAGGTGCCGTACCGCATCAGCAAGGACGGCAAACAGACGAACTGCCACTACGAGTTCCGCTGGTGGTACGACTACAGCGGCGGCAAGATGACCGACTGGGGTGCCCACCACCTGGACATCGCCCAGTGGTGCCTGGGGATGGACGGCAGCGGGCCGACCGGCGTGGAAGCGGTCGAAGCCAAGGAGCCGCACAAGGGGGGCGACGGGTACAACTGCCACCCGACGTTCAAGGTGAAATACACCTACGCGAACGGCGCCGAGGTGTTCGCCATGGACGGCCGCGGCACCGAGGTGAAGGGGCTGGTGACCAAAGACGGCACCCCCCGCATGGACCGCGACAAGAAGCCCATCGCGACGCTCAACGGCAGCGAGAACGGCGTGCTCATCCAGGGGGAGAGCGGCTCCCTGTTCGTGTCCCGCGGGTTCATCGTGGCGAGCGACGCCAAGATCCTGAGCGAGCCGATGAAGGACATGCCGGCCCTCTACCCGAAGCGGCCGACCAACCACATGCAGAACTTCATCGAGTGCGTGAAGGACCGCACCACGCCCATCTGCGACCCGGTGGTCGGCGGCGGCAGCGTGATCGTGTGCCACATCGGGGCCATCGCCCTGCGGATGGGCGCGGGCACCAAGCTGAAGTGGGACCCGAAGACGAACACGTTCGACAACAAGGACGCGACCGCCATGCTCGCCCGCAACTACCGCGACGGGTACAAGCTGGAAGGGTGATGAAGTGAAGTCGGTGCCGCCTGCCGGGCGGCACCGACTCTTTGCCCGACACATTTTCCCCCAACCCGCGGATAAACTCTCAGTGTGCGGGAGAGTATGTGTGTTCGCACCACCCAACGCGAGGGGACTCCTGTGGTCGATTCGGCACCGCGGACGGGCCTCGGCTGGCTGTGGTCGGCGTTCGACGCCGTCCGCGAGCGGGTCGAGTCCGACGGCGACCTGCTCGGTCGGTTCGTACACGACCGCGACGAGCAAGCGTTCGGCGAGCTGGTGCGGCGGCTCGGGCCGACGGTGTACGGCGTGTGTTGCCGGCACCTGGGTAACACGGCCGACGCCGACGACGCCTTCCAGGCCACGTTCCTCGTGCTCAGCCGCAAGGCCGGCACGGTACACCCGCCGGGCAAGGTGGCGGCGTGGGTGTACGGGGTGGCCAACCTGGCCGCCCGCAAGCTCCGCCAGGCCCGCCACCGCCGACTCCTCCGCGAACGGGCCGTCCACCCGCTGCCCGACCCGCCCAGCCCGGAGAAGGAGATGGATTCCACCCTCCAGCCGGCCGTGGACGAGGAACTCGGCCGCCTGCCGGACAATTTCCGCCTGCCGATTCTGATGTGCGGGGTGCGGGGCATGACCGTGGCCGACGCCGCCGCCGAACTCGGGTGGCCGGTCGGCACGGTGGCCAGCCGGCTCAGCCGCGGGCGGGCGGAGTTGGCGAAGCGGCTGGCGAAGCGCGGCATCACCTTCGGCGCAGTGGCCCTGACCGCGAGGGGGTGTGGCGAACTGGCGGCGCGTGTTCCGCCGCAACTGATCGAACGCACGGTGGCGGTGGTCGCCGGGGACGCGCTGCCCCCGGCGGTGGCCGCCCTCTCCTCGGAGGTGGTGAACGTGATGACGTGGTCCCCCATTCGCCGGCTGACCGCCGGCCTGTTGTGCGTGTCCGGGTTGGCCCTCGCCGGTGGCGGCGTGCTGGTGTCGAACGGCACCGCCGCCCCGGTGCCGGTGGCCCAGGCGCCGGGCGAGAGCAAGACGCTCGACCGGGTGAAACTGGGCGACGTGAGCGGCCTCCTGCGGCAGGAGAGCGTGCGGAAGGAGATCGGCCTGAGCGAAGACGAGTACAAGAAGCTGACCGAATTCCTCGACGGCAAGCAGGCCGGGATTCAACAGGCGGTTCAGAACGACATCCAGGCGCAGATCAAGGCCCAACAAGGGGGCGGCGGGCCGGGCCGGGCGATCTCCGTCCGGTCGAACAGCGACCTGGTGAACAAGCTGACCGGCGACATGCACTCCGAGTACGCCAAGAAGGTGAGTGAACAGGTCAAGCCGGACGGGGTGAAGCGGCTGAAGCAGGCGGTGCTGCAAGCGGCCGGCGCGCGGACGCTGCTCGACCGGCTGGTCATCCGCGAGTTGCAACTGACCGCCGAGCAGGAGGACAGGATCGACGCCCAACTGGTGCCCCAGGCGGACGAGCCGATCACCGCCGACACCGTGGGCAAACTGGCCGAAGCCCGAGACGCCGAACTGGCCGCCGCCCTCAAACTGCTGACCGCCGAACAGAAGAAGAAGTGGGACGCCCTGGTGGGCAAGCCTCTGCCGACGGCCGAGCTGTTGGCCGCCAGCCCGCACTCGGACGAGTCGTTCAAGGCGACCATGAAGGGCATGCAGTTCCGGGCGTTCGGGGGAATTCAGATCCTGCCGGCAGTCCCCGGCGTGCCGTTCGTGCCGCCGGCCCCGCCGGTCGAAGTGAAGAAGGAGAAGTAACAGCCAGACGACGGCACTCCCCCCGCCGCCGAGCCACCCGCACGGCGGCGGTGTCGTTTTCACCGCGCCTCTCAGCCCGCGGGGGGAGAGGATGAGCCGCTTGCCGCGGCCGAGATCGATGGCGGGAACGGCGGGGGGTGTGAGACTGGAAGTCGGCGAATGAGTCCCCAGGGCTTGCGCCCTGGGCTATTGGCTGTCGCCCCTTCGGGGCT
>JANNQE010001403.1:0-15774 GCA_031441625.1 Planctomycetia bacterium | reverse complement strand
GAACAGGTCGAAGACCTGGCGTTCGCTGCCGCTGATGACGTGCCCGTCGGGGGCGGCGTTGATGGCGTCGGCGACCTGGCCGAGGACGGCCTCCATCTTGGCGCGGAGGGCGGCGATGTCGGCGTCGCGGTCCAACTGGGGTATCGGTTCCATCGGCGGCAACTCCAGACGGGGCGCGGGGATGCCTCCACTCTGACCCGCGAACGCCCTCAGCGCCAGAAAGTTTTGCCAGACCCTTTTCGACGTGTCCGGGGCAAAAAAACACGGCTGGGGCAGTAGTTGGGGGACCGTTCAACCGGAGTCGGGACCTCGTTCGGGCACGAGTATCGTTGCTGGCGACCCGTCGTAGGGGTAATCTGTGACCTCACAGCCGATTCGTGTTCCCAGAGGCGATCATCTGGGAAAGATCGGCTTCTGGACCGGATGAAACCCGAACAACGCGAAACAACCAACGGGGTTAGGGGTTGGTGCGCCCCGAGCGGCGGAACGAGTTCTTCAGTAGCTCGGAACAAACTCATGATTTCAACATTATGCCGTCGAACACTCTATCATAAATAATTCGGGACGAACAACCCTATCGGCGGTACGGTGACACAAAGGGCGAGTGCTTCATCCATGAAATTCACTCCCAAACTCGACGACCGCACCAAACTTCTGGCTCCCATGGTGTTCGCCCTGCTGGGCATGGTCGCCGTGATATTGAGCAATTGGTTGACCCTCAACAGGGTCCGAGTCGGGGGTACTCTGGATCTGGAGATTCTGCGCGGAAAGGACTTGATCGCCGACGTACTGCCGCCGCCAATGTACTTGGTCGAGGTTCACCTGACCGTCCACGAATTCGCCCTCGGAGCGGGAGGGCCGAACGATGGGGATCAACTCGTCGAACGATACGCGGCGCTGCGCAAAGACTACGATCACAGGTTGGCATTCTGGGTGACGGAATTGCCACCGGGCCCGACGAGGGATCTGGTCACCGGCCCCCTCCACACAACTGCGATGGAGTACTTCGAAGTGTGCGACAGGCAACTGATCCCGGCAGTCCGAGCTGGAGACCAGGACCGGGCCCGCGCCCTCACGAAGGGGCTGTTGCGTGAGAAGTACCAGGCGCAACGGGCGGTCGTCGACATGGTCGTCGCTCGCACCACGGCCGAAAACGAGGCGAAAACACAGGACGCGGCCCAATCCGCGAGTCGCAATAGTCTCGCGAACTTAGCACTGTGTATCCTTGTCTCCGCCAGCTCAATTGTGCTCGCGGTCCGGATCGTCCGAAAGGTGGTTGCCGCATGGGAGGCAGCCGAAAAGGCGAATCAAGAGAGCAGCTCTCGATTTCGGGCCATTTTCGACGCTCAATACCAGTTCATCGGTCTCCTGACGGTGGACGGCAGCGTCCTCCAGGTGAACCGAACCGCGCTGAAGATTCTGAACCTCACCGAACCCGAGGTGGTCGGAAAACACTTCTGGGAAACGCAGTGGTGGACCCACGACGAGAAGCTGCAGCGCCGGATACGGGACGCGGTCCAGCGGGCCGCTGGCGGGGAGCAGGTTCGCTTCGAGACGTGCAACCCGACCGCCGACGGGCGGCGGATCTGGGTCGATTTCTCGATGACACCGTTCCGCGACGAGTCGGGGAACGTCGTCCTCCTCATCCCCGAAGGGCGGGACATCACCGACCGAAAGCGAGCGGAAACGGAGCTGCTCGAGGCGAAATTGGCCGCCGAAGCCGCGAGCAAGGTGAAGGGCGAGTTCCTGGCCAACATGAGCCACGAGATCCGCACCCCGATGAACGGCGTACTCGGGATGACGCGGCTCGCGCTCAACACTGAGCTGACTCCGCAGCAACGCGAGTACCTGGAGATGGGTCACCGGTCCGCCGAAACGCTGCTGGACATCCTGAACGACATCCTGGACTTTTCCAAGATCGAGGCGGGCAAGTTCACCCTCGAGGCCGTCCCGTTTCACGTGCAAGAGCGTGTCGAGTACGTCGTGCGGGACATGAGCGTCCGGGCCAACGCCAAGCACCTGGAACTGACCTGCGAGGTCGGGACCGACATCCCACCCGTGGTGATCGGCGACCCGGGGCGGCTGCGGCAGGTGCTCCTGAACCTCGTCAGCAACGCCATCAAGTTCACCGAGGCGGGGGAGGTGGACGTCACGGTCCGGCGGGTGTCCGGGACCGACCGGGACGTCGAGCTGGAGTTCGCCGTCCGCGACACGGGGATCGGGATCCGACCGGACCGGGTCGAACGGATCTTCGAGGCGTTCGAGCAGGCCGATACTTCCATCACGCGGACGCACGGCGGCACCGGGCTGGGGTTGACCATCTCGGCCCGGCTCGTCTCCCTGATGGGCGGCACTCTGCAGGTCCGGAGTGAGGTCGGGAAGGGCAGCAGTTTCAGCTTCCGCGCCCGCTTCCCACTGTCCGAGCAGCAGTTGCCCCCGAGGAGTACCGAATCCCTTCCGGAGTTGCGCGGCCTGCGCGTCTTGGTGGTGGACGACAACGCCACCAACCGCCGCATTCTGCACGACACCTTGATCCACTGGGACATGCGGCCGACGTGCGCGGCCGGCGGGGCCGAGGCCATCGAGGTGATGCGGGAGGCCGCCGCGGAGGGGACGCCCTACGCGTTGGTGTTGCTCGACGCCATGATGCCGGGGATGGACGGGTTCACCGTGGCCGAGGAACTGCGGGCCAACCGGGCCTACGACGGTGCCACCATCATGATGCTCTCGTCCGCCGATGCGCACGGGGACATCGTCCGGTGTCAAGCGGTCGGCGTCCAGAAGTACCTGACCAAGCCGGTCGTCGCGTCGGCGTTGTTCAACGCGATCATCGAGGCGCTGGACCGGTCCAGTCGGGCGGCCAACACCGACGCCCCGGAGGGCCGGCGTTCGCCGCCCCGGCCGCAACCCAAGCCCGGCAGCAACCGCGGCCCCGAATCCGGTCCGGCCCCAACGACGGCCCGGGGGCGCCTACTGCTCGCCGAGGACAACCTGATCAATCAGAAGGTCGCCGTCGGGATTCTGGAGGCCGAGGGGTATCAGGTCACTATTGTGGGCAACGGCAAGGAGGCCGTCGCGGCGACGGAAGATCAGCCGTTTGATGCCATCCTGATGGACCTCCAGATGCCGGTGATGGACGGTTTCCAGGCGACCGCCGCCGTCCGCGAGCGGGAGCGCGTGACGGGACATCACACGCGCATCATCGCCCTGACGGCGCACGCCATGAAAGGGGACCGGGAGCGGTGCCGGGCCGCGGGGATGGACGGCTACGTGTCCAAGCCGATTCAGCCCGACGAGTTGCTCGGTGAGATCGCCCGGTGTGTGCCACCGGTGCCCAAACCCATCGCACCGACAGTTCCGGACCCTGGAATCAGCGCACTGGATAAGGAAGCACTGCTCGCCCGGGTTCGGGGGAATGTCAAGTTGATCGTGGAGATTCTCGAGCTATGCCCGGGGGAGTTGACCAAGTTGATGGGGGATCTGGAGGCCGCGGTCATGGGAATGGACGCCCAAAGGGTCCAATCGACGGCCCACACCATCAAGGGGACGCTCGGCAACCTGACCGCCGTCGAAGCGTACGAGACCGCCATGGGTCTGGAAGCGATGGGGAGAGCGGGCAACCTGGACCGCGCCCCGGAGGCGTTTCGCCTGTTGCTTGGGCAGGTCGATCGCGTTACGCTGGCCGCCGCCCACTTGTGTCGCGAGTTGACCACCGGTTGAGGGAGGGGAGTCATGAACTCTGTATCTGGATCGCCCCCGGGGCCGACGCCGTCCGGTCAGGTCACCGTCCTGGTCGTGGACGACGCGGCCATCGACCGGCTCATGACCGGTGCCATCATCGAACAAGGCCTCGGCTGGCAGGTGATGTACGCCGAGGACGGTGCGTCCGCCCTGGCCGCGATGGAACGGGAGGTCCCCCGGGTGGTCCTCACGGACTTGCGAATGCCCGGGATGGACGGGTTGGAACTCGTGGCCGCCGTCCGCCGGCAGCACCCGGCGGTCCCGGTCGTGTTAATGACTGCGTTCGGGAATGAGGAGATCGCCATCCAAGCCCTCCGCGAGGGTGCGAGCAGTTATGTCCCCAAGAAAGCCCTGGATCAGCACCTGCTTTCGACACTCGAGCAGGTCGTCGCCGCCGCCACGCTTCAAAGTCGCCAGCGGCAGTTACTGGCACAACTCTCGCGAACCGAGTCGAGTTTCGTCCTCGACAACGACCGCCAGGTCATCCCCGCCCTGGTCCTGCACGTCCAGGAATACGTGACGTGGCTGGGGCTCTGCGACCCGACGGAACGGATCCGGCTCGGGGTGGCCCTCGAGGAGGCGTTACTGAATGCCATGTTCCACGGGAATCTGGAGGTCAGTTCGGACCTGCGCCAACAGGACGAGCGTGACTATTACCAGTTGACGGAGGAGCGCCGCCGGCGGCCCCCTTACCAGGACCGCAAGGTGTACTTCACTTTCAAGATGACCCGCGAGGAAGCGCGTTGTTCGATCCAGGATGAGGGGCCCGGTTTCGACCCCGGCCGGCTCCCGGATCCCACGGACCCAGAGAACCTCGGCCGCATCGGCGGTCGGGGGTTGCTCCTCATCCGGACCTTCATGGATGAGGTCACATTCAACGAGAAGGGGAACGGTATCACTCTAGTCAAGTACCGGAGCCGTCCCGCGGACCAGGCCTCGTGAGAGATCGCCGGCCAGAAAGCCGACCCCTACCAGGGTGCGCTTTGCAACACCAGTTCTCTTGCCGATACCAAGCGGCTCGAAGCGAGTCGCCCTGTTGAGGCGTCCCCGGCAGTCCAGTCTGGGCTCGGCTGATCCTGGGTTCTTGTCGAGGAACGCCTTCTTGGCGAACGCCACGCTCAGGATCGCGTGCTGGCACTCCTTCTTCCACGCCTCCGCGTGCCGCTTGGCCGGCTCGGCGTTCGCCAGGATCAGCCGGGCGCGGGCGGTCGGCGAGTGCGGGCTGATGGCGTACAGCGTCTCGACGTACGGGAGGGCCTCTTCGGGCTTGATGATGGGCGTGAGGATGAGCAGTTGGTCGGTGTCCAGGTCGTCCCCGTGCCGCACCGCCAGGTTGTGCATGGCGGTGTTGTCGGCCGGGGCGAGGAACCGCTTGTCGAGGGTGCGGATCTGCTCCCGAGCGGTGTACCAGTTGACCGGCGCTTTCCGCAGGTCCGCCCGAGTCCGCTCCCGCGCGGTCAGCGGTCGTCCTTCTTCTTCGGGCTGGTCGATTTCCACAGGGGCGGCACCGGCAGGCCGAGCCGCTCGAAGTCGATCTCGTCGCCCCGCAGGCGCGAGCGGACGACCGTCCCGAGCGTGTGTTGGCGGATGGCCTGCTTCAGCTTGTCCGAGTCCTTCTCGTCCGCCGCCAGCAGCATCAGCCCGACCGACCCCATCTCGTCGTTCGACTCCTCGCCCCACCGCAACCGCACCGGCGGGCGGTTCGGGTTCCGCACGTTGTCCTTCGAGTTGTCCCACGTCACCTCGCCCTTCAGCACCGTCCCCTTCGGCAGCCGCACCATCTCCTTGTACAGGTACTGCCCCTGCCAGTTGAAGTTCCAGTCGTGGATGGCGAACAGCTTCTGCTCCTTCTTGTCCGGTGTGGTGCCGGTCATGGTCAGCGTCTTGGCGATGTAGTGGGCGTGGGCACCGGCCCCGACGAGGTCCACATCGCACGGCAGCACGAACTCGTCCGACACCTTGAAGTCGGCCTTGCCGGCCGGGATGTCCACTTGCGAGAACAGGCCGAACAGTGGCGGCAGCGACAGGCGGTGGAGCGTCCGCTTCGGGGCCTTGTCGGCGAAGAAGATGCCGACGGTGAGTGTCTCTTTTTCCGCCTTGCCGGACGGGTGGAAGTGCGTCTGGAGCACCAGGTCGGCGCCCTTCGGCAGCGGCAGGGAAAGCCCGTCGGGCAGCTTCACCGGCTTGGCCCCGACCGCCCAGCCGCCGAGCGTACCGCTCGGCCGGAAGCCCATGCCGGGGAACCCCGGTGGGGCGTCTTTCTTGCCCTTCGCCGCCTTCGCCTCGGTGGCGCGTCCACGGCCGTCGTCGTCCAGGAAGTACAGGACGTGATGCACCACCGTCGGGGCGGTGGCCTGGAACTCCACCGCCGTCACCCACTTGTCCTCGGTCAGGTTCAGCGGCAGGACGAAGTTCTGGTAAATGTCGGGGCCGCCCGCCGGCACGTCGAACGACCGGTCCATCGTCACGATCAGGTCCGGTTTGCCGAGCTGCCAGCCGTCGGCGAACTTCGGGGCGGCGGGGGTCTTGCTCGCGTCCCCTTCGGCCATACCGGTCTTCACCCACTTGTCGAACAGGGCGATCTGCTGTTCGCTCAACCGCCGCTCGCCCTGGAACTCGCCGTGCCCGGCGGCCGGCTGCCACGGCGGCATCTCGCGGTCCTTGATCACCCGCAGCGCGGTCTTGGCGTGCTTCTTGGTGTCGGCGTAGCTGAGCAGCGGGAACGGGGCGACCTGCCCCGGCCGGTGGCAGTCGGCGCACTGGGCGAACACGATCGGGGCGACGTGTTCGGCGAACGTGACGGTGTCGGGCAGCGGGTCGGCGGCGACGGCCGCGGACGGCACGAGCAGAAACACCATCCAGGCGGCGGGTCGGCGGAGCATGGGCACACCTCGGGGGAAGATGGGGGAACAACACCGTCACCACGGCCGGGTTACAGACCGTTCACCACGATTTCGCCCAGCCCCTGGATCAGGACACGCCGGCGGAGGACGGGGGTGTCGGCGTCGTGGACAGGAGCTTTCGGGTTCAGGTGGCGTTCGGCGGGGTAGCCTGGCACATCCCCGCCTGCTTCGGTCTGGCGGAAGGTGAGCGTGACGGCGTCGTCGTTCGGCAGCTTGCGACGGAGGATCAACTCGCGGACGGAATGGGTCGTCTTTTCGACCGTGATGTCCGCCGACAGCACCCCGAGCAGGCCGACGGTGCCGCGGGGGGTGGCCGAGATGCGGTCGGCGTCGGCCCAGGCGAGGTCGTAGTCGGCGAGCAACTCGCCGAGCAGGGTGTCTAGTTCGAGACCGCGGACGGCCACGGCTTCCTTGAGTGCCGGCGGCAACTCGTCCAGGGTGAACCGGGCCGCCGCCTCGCGGGTCGGGGCGAACCACACCCGCCCGAGGTGATCCCGCCCCCACGCCCCCTTCCCGGTGAAGCCCGGCGACACCACGAACTGGTCGCCGCTCGTCCACACGGTCTGCGTGCGGCCGTTATCGGCGAGCAGCGGGAAGCGGTCCTTCAGCGGTTGCGGGAAGTCGATGGCGAACGAGTAGCAGCGGTCGGGGCCGGCGGCGTGGGCGGTGCGGGCCTCGCGGAGCACGTCCGACGGCGACGCCGTCAGTTGCCGCGGGCCGGGCCAGAAGAACAAGGCCACGAGCACCGCCGCGGCGGTGGCGGCGACCGCCAGCGCCGCTCGCGCCCACCGCCGGCGGGTCGGTTTCGCTGGGGTGGTCGGCGGGTCGGCGTTCAGCCGGGCGAGCACGGTCTCCCACGTCGCCCCGGCGTCGGTGCGGGCGGCCTCGGCGTCGAGGTGGGCGCGAACCGCCGCGTCGAGGCCCGGTTCGGGCGGCGGGAACGGGCTGTCCGGGGTGGACATTGGTGCGTCCTGGCAGATGGCTCCAATGGGACAACCCACCGGATGCCGTCGGGTTACGAATCATTTTCCGGTCGCGAGACACCCAGAGCCGCGGCGAGCGCCTGCCGCCCGCGGAACACCAGCACCCCGGCGTTCGTCGCCGTCACTTGCAGCACGTCGCCGATCTGCTCCTTCGACATCCCCAGCGACCGCAACTCGACCGCCGCCCGCTGCATCGGCGGCAGCGTTTGCAGGGCGGCACGCACCTTCTCTTCCAACTCGCGGTGCTCGAGGATCTGATCCGGTCGCAACCCGGCGGCGTCGGGCACTTCGTACGGTCGGTCGTCCGGGTCGGCAGTGGTGTCGAGGCTGACCACCGCCTTCCGCCGGGTCGCCTCGTTGATGCACAGGTTGGAAATGGCCTGGAACAGCAGCTTCACGCCGTCGCGTTCCAGGTCGTATTGGTCCGCCCGCCGGAGCAGCCGGTACAAGCACTCCTGCACCAGGTCGTCCGCCCGGTTCGGGTCGGTCACCAGCGAGCGGGCGAACGCCGTGGCCCGTGGTGCCACCGCCAGCACCCACGCCTGAAGCCGATCCCGCTGCGCGTCGTCGAGCATCCGCACCTCCGAACCCGGACGTGCAGAGTGTACACGCGGGTAGCGGAATTGTTTCGGAGATCGCCTGTAACCGGCCCGGTCGCCGCGGGTTGTTCGCCCGCCCGCCACCCACACCCGGCGGGAAACCCCAGAGGATCAGACATGAAACGTATGCTCGCCGTCGAATCGCTCGAAACCCGTGAGACCCCGGCCACGTTCACCGGCCCGCTCGGGGGCACCGTCACCGTCGATGGCGGATTCCAGAACGGCGCGATCACGCAGTCGGTGGTCGTCGTCGGCCCCAACGGTCAGACGGTGTTGACCGAACAGGCGCAGTTGATCGTGAACCCGCGGACGGGCGCGGTGACGGGGACGGTCAGCGTCGTCGGTGCCGGCGGGAACTCGTCCACCGGAGTTCTGACCGGACAGATCAGCGGGAACACGTTCACCGAGACGACGGTGTTCACCGGGCCGAATGGGAACACCTGGACGCAGAACGGGGTGTACGTGGGCGACGGCAGTGGCAACGTGTTGAACAGCACCACCAGCCTGACCGGGCCGAACGGCGGCACGGCGACCAAGACCGGCAGCGTGGTGTACGACCCGACGGCCGGCACGGTGAAGGTGGCCGGGGTGCTCGCCGGGCCGAACGGCCGCAGCGTGGATTGGAACCGAACGTTTGGGGGTTGACCGCCGGCCGAGTTCCCGGCGGTGATGACATCCCCGGCGACGAGACCGCCGCGGGCGGCCGGGCTGTCCGGGGACACCGCCTGCACCATCACCCCGCCTTGCACGCGGGCGGTGTTCGCCTGTTCGGCCGACAGGTCGGTGAACACGAAGCCGACTTTGCCCGCCTGATCCGGCTGGAGCGGTTTGGGCAGGTCGGGCGCGGCTTCGACGACGGGACTCGGCCGATCGACGACGGCCGGGTTGGCGGGCGAGCTGCCCCCGCGGATCGCCCTGGAGGCGACGGCGAAGGACGTGTTCGACGGGATCCGGGATGGGACGGTGAGAGTCGAGGTGCGGCACACGTACAGGCTGTCCGAGGCGGAGCAGGCGCACCGGGACTTGGAGGGCCGCAGGACTGTCGGGTCGGTCGTGCTGCGGCCGTGAAGACAGTGCCGGCTGGTGGCGGTCGCCCCATCAGCCGCGTCGACTCACGCCGCACTTCTTGGACCAGGCGAGCAACTTCTTCCACCCGTCCCCGGCAGCGTCCTTCTTGTGGCTCGGGCGGTCGTCGGCGAAGAACGCATGGGGGCGTACTCGAACAGAACGATCTCGGCGGTCTTGTCCGCCTTCTTCACGGCGGCATGCTTCGCCTCGACACCCGCCACAGGCAGAACGGTGTCCGTCTCCTCGTACTGTCCGAGCACCGGGGCCTTGAGGTGTTTGACCAGTTGGAGCGGGAACTTCGGTTGCAGGTCGTTCGCCTTCCCGGTCGGCCGCCCGTCCCACGCCACCCCGGCCTTCAACTCGTTGTTGTGGACAGCAGACAGCCAGACGATCCGCCCGCCCCAGCAGAACCCGGTGACGCCCAGCTTCGGCGTGTCCCCTTTCCCAACCTTCTTCGCCCACGCCACCGCCGCGTCCAGTTCGGCCATCACCTGACTGTCGGGCACCTTGGCCACGACCTTCATGATCTCCTCCCGCTCCCGCTTCGACACGTCCCCCCGGCGGGCGAACAGTCGGGGGCGATGGCCAGGTGGGCGAGTTTGGCCAGACGCCGGGACACCTCCTTGAGGTGCTCGTGGACGCCGACGCCCCGAAGAAATTCGGGCGACGTGTGCGTCAGGGATGCGAACGCCTCTCGTGGCTGGGTGCTCCCGTCGCGGTCGTCACCGAATTGGTCCGGGAACGGATGACCCGCTCGGTGGGCGATGCCGGCCGCACCCGTTGTGCGGGTGAACTGCTCGAGTGAAATGGAGCACCCCTGGCTGTCACCCATTTGCAAACGCCTGACGGGGCAGCGAAAGTCCGCTACGCCGCAGGGACTTTCGCCACCATTTGAACACAACGCGCGAGATTGAGAGGCTGACCGGGCAGGTGTATGGAAACTTCGGAGGCCACGGGTGAGCGACCCGTTCTCGATCGGGCCGTTCTCACGGATTCGCAGAACCGACCGTATCGAGGTGACCGCAGTGGCCGGGAGTGCCTACACTCTTTTGCTCGCGCCAGACTGTCCTCGTCCGGAGAAGAGATGCCCAACCCCCCGGCCTTCACCGCCTCACCGGTCGCCCTGGCGTCCCACTACCTCGCCGTACGGGCCGTCACCGAACTGCTGTGCGAGCCGCTGGAGCCGGAGGACTACCAACTCCAGTCGATGCAAGACTGCAGCCCGCCGAAATGGCACCTGGCGCACACCGCTTGGTTCTTCGAGACGTTCGTCCTCGCCCCACACGTGTCCGGCTTCCGGCCGTTCCACCCGCAGTACGGCTACCTGTTCAACTCGTACTACGACGCCGTCGGCGACCGCTGGCCGCGGTCGGCCCGCGGGCTGCTCTCCCGCCCGACCGTGGCCGAGGTGACGGCCTACCGGAAGGCGACCGACGAGCGGGTGCTCGAACTCCTGGCGACGGCCGACGACCACACGTTCGCGGACATCGCCCCGCTGGTCGAACTCGGGTTGAACCACGAGGAGCAGCACCAGGAACTGCTGCTAACGGACCTGAAGCACGCCTTCGGACTCAACCCGCTGCGGCCGGTGTACGCCCCGCCCGCCGACCGGCCGACGGCCACTCAACTCCCGCTCAGTTGGCACCCCCACGCGGCCGGGGTGCGGTGGGTGGGCCACGAGGGCGGCGGGTTCGCGTTCGACAACGAAGGCCCCCGGCACCGCGTGTTCGTGGCCGGGTTCGCCCTCGCCTCGCGGGTGGTGACCAACGGCGACTACCGCCGGTTCGTCGAAGACGGCGGGTACGACCGCGCGGACCTGTGGCTGTCCGACGGGTGGGCGGCGAGGCGGCAGGGCGGGTGGGTCGCCCCGTTATACTGGGACGGGGTCGGGCGGGCGTTCACCCTGCACGGCGACCAGCCGCTCGACCCGCACGCGCCGGTGTGTCACGTCAGCTACTACGAGGCCGACGCCTACGCCCGGTGGGCGGGTGCCCGGTTGCCGACCGAGTTCGAGTGGGAAACGGCCGTGAGTGATCGGCCGGTGGAGGGGGAGTTCCTGGGCAACCACGTGTTTCACCCGACGCGAGCCGTGAGCGATTTCGGCGGGGTGTGGGTGTGGACGGCCAGCCCGTACACCTCCTACCCTGGGTATTGCCCGCCGGCCGGCGCGCTGGGCGAGTACAACGGCAAGTTCATGTGCAACCAACTGGTGCTCCGCGGAGGGTCGTGCGTCACCCCGTCGGGGCACGTGCGATCGACGTACCGCAACTTCTTCCCGCCCGATGCCCGCTGGCAGTTCTCCGGCATCCGACTTGCACGAGACGCCCAGTCATGACCACCACCCGATGCGCCCCGCCGGCGACCGCCCGCTTCCGGGCCGACGTGCTCGCCGGCCTGTCCCGCCCGCAGAAGCGACTGCCGGCCAAATACTTCTACGACGCCGCCGGCTCGCGGCTGTTCGACCGCATCTGTGAGCTGCCCGAGTATTACCCCACCCGCACCGAATTGGGCATTCTGGGGCGGTCCGCGCCCGCGATGGCCGACTGGTGCGGGCCGGACAGCCTGCTGATCGAACTCGGGGCCGGCAGCCTGACCAAGGTGCGGTACCTGCTCGACCACCTGGAACGGGCGGCCGGGTTCGTGCCCGTTGACGTGTCCGGCGACCACCTGCGGGCCGCGGCGCGGGCACTCGCCGACGACTACCCGGCACTCGCCGTGCGTCCGCTGGTGGCGGATTTCACCGCCCCGTTCGCACTGCCGCCGCTGCTCGCCCGGCGGCGGGTGGTGTACTTCCCCGGCAGCACCATCGGCAACTTCGAGCCGGCCGAGGCCGACGCCCTGCTGCGGCGGGTGGCCCGACTGGTGGGGCCGGACGGCGGGCTGATCCTGGGCGTGGACCTCCGAAAGCCGGTGGGAGTGCTGGAGGCGGCGTACAACGACACGGCCGGGGTAACGGCGGTGTTCAACCGCAACCTGCTGGATCGCATCAACCGCGAACTGTGCGGAGACTTCGACCCGGAGGCGTTCCGCCACCACGCTTTTTACAACGCCGAGCGGTCGCGGATCGAGATGCACCTGGTGAGCGATCGGCGGCAGCGGGTGCGGGTGGGGCCGGTCGCGTTCGACTTCCGGCCGGGCGAGACCATCCACACCGAGAACTCGCACAAGTACGACGTGCGGGAACTGGCCGCCCGCGCCGCCCGGTGCGGGCTGCACCTGACCGCGACCTGGACGGACGAACGGAGCTACTTCGCCGTACTCGGACTGACGGCCCAACCAACCCCCTCGGAGAACGCGTCATGAAGGCAATGTGGAATAACGCCGTGCTGGCCGAGTCGGACGACACCGTGGTGGTCGAGGGCAACCACTACTTCCCGCCGGACGCGCTGAAGAAGGAGCACTTCAAGCCGAGCGGCACTCACACCGTGTGCGGGTGGAAGGGCACCGCCAGCTACTACACGGTGGTGGCGGACGGGAAAGAAAACCCTGACGCCGCGTGGTACTACCCGGAGCCGAAGGACGCGGCCAAGCAGATCGCCGGGCGGGTCGCCTTCTGGAAAGGCGTGACGGTGACGGCGTAACATGTTCACCCTGCGTGCAGTGGAAAAGCGGTACGCCGGGCGGACCGCCCTGGGGCCTCTCACGCTGGATCTGCCGGCGGGGCGGACGACCGCGCTCATCGGCCCGAGCGGGTGCGGCAAGTCCACTCTGCTGAGACTGCTCATCGGGCTTGTCACCCCGGACGCCGGCGAAGTGACGTTCAGCATCACGCCGGTCACGCCCGGCACGTCCCAATCAATCCGGTTATCGGTTGGGTACGTCATCCAGGACGGCGGCCTGTTCCCGCACCTGACCGCCCGCGGGAACGTCACCCTCATTGCCAAGCACCTCGGCCACGCCCGCGACACCACCGCCGCCCGCGTGGCCGAACTGGCCGCCCTCACCCGCTTCCCCACCGACGGGTTGGACCGATACCCGCACCAGCTCTCCGGCGGGCAGCGGCAGCGGGTCGGGCTGATGCGGGCGCTCATGCTCGACCCGGACGCCCTCCTGCTCGACGAGCCGCTCGGCGCGCTCGACCCGCTGGTGCGGGCCGACCTCCAGGTCGAACTCCGCGACATCTTCCGCCGGCTGAACAAGACGGTGGTGCTGGTGACGCACGACCTGGGCGAGGCCACCTTCTTCGCCGACCGGGTGGTGCTGCTGAAGGACGGGCGGGTGGTGCAAGAGGGCACCCCGGCCGACCTGTGGCAGCGACCGGCCGACGAGTTCGTCACCCGGTTCGTACAGGCCCAGCGCGGGCCGGAGGTGCCGGTGTGAGACGTCTGTTGTTGCCCCTGCTGCTCCTGACCGTGGGCTGTTCCAAGCCGGCCGACCGGCCCGTGGTGGTCGGCGCGAAGAAGTTCACCGAGTCGATCGTGCTGGCCGAGATGGGCACCCAATTGGCCCGCGACGCCGGCGTGCCCGCCGAGCGGTCCGACCTGGGCAGCACGCTCACCATCTGGCTCGCCCTCACCAACGGCGACATCGACGCCTACCCCGAGTACACCGGCACCCTCCGCAAGGAGATCCTCAAGGACGAAGCGCCCGACCTGGACGCCGCCCTGGCCGCCCACGGCGTCCGCATGAGCCGGCCGCTCGGGTTCCGTAACAACTACGCGCTCGGCATGCGAAAGGACGTGGCCGCGGCCAAGGGCATCACTCGCACGTCCGACCTGAAAGACCATCCCGAGTTGCGGTGCGGGTTCATCCCCGAGTTCCTCGACCGCTCGGACGGCTGGCCGGGGCTGAAGCGTCACTACGGCCTGCCGCAACGGAACGTGCAGGGGATGATTCACACCCTGGCCTACCGGGCGGTGGTGGAGAAGGCGATCGACGTGACCGAGGTGTACACCACCGACGGCGAGATCGCGCAGTACGACCTCGTGGTGCTACCCGACGACAAAAACTTCTTCCCGGCTTACGAGGCGGTGTGGCTGTACCGGGCCGACTTGGAGCAGCGGCATCCGGCGGTGCTGGCGAGCCTGCGGCGCGCGGAAGGGCGGATCTCCGAGGCGAAGATGCAGGGGATGAACGCGGCGGTCCAGCGGGAAGAGGACCGCCGGCTGGAAAAGGACGTGGCGAGCGAGTTCCTGGCGAGCGACCTCGGCGTCGACCCGTCCCGCCCGCCCCCCGTTCCCGCCCCGACCTGGGACGAGACGCTCGCCGGACGAGTGCTCACCACCACCTGGGAACACTTACAGTTGGTGGTGCCGTCGCTGGCGGTCGCCTTACTGGTGGCGGTGCCACTGGGGGTACTCGCCGCCCGCCGACCGCTCGTCGGCAAGCTGGTGCTGGCCGGGTGCGGTCTGCTCCAAACGATCCCGTCGCTCGCCCTGCTACTCTTCATGATTCCGGTGATGATGTGGGCGGTCGGGAAGGGCACCGGCGCGCCGCCCGCGGTCGCCGCCCTTTTCCTGTACAGCCTGCTGCCGATCGTGCGGAACACCCACGCCGGGCTGACCGGTATCCCCGCCGCTCTCCGCGAGTCGGCCGCCGCCATCGGCCTGCCGCCGTTCGCAGCCCTGTGGCGGGTGGAACTGCCGCTCGCCGCCCCGACCATCCTCGCCGGCGTGCGGACGGCGGCCGTCATCAACATCGGCACCGCCACCCTGGGCGGGTTCATCGGGGCGGGCGGATACGGCAAGCCGATCCTGCGTGGTCTCGACAAGGGCGACCTGCCGCTCATGCTCGAAGGGGCGATCCCGGCGGCGGTGCTGGCGCTCGCCATTGAAGGGCTGTTCGGCTTGATCGAACGGACCGTCACTCGCGGCGTGTGACGCCGGCGACAACCCCTGATACCGCCTCTGGCTACGAGCAGTTCGGGTCGCCGCCCACTGCACCAAGCGGGAGAACGCGGCGAAGAGGGTCGAACGACTGTTGCGAAAGTCCGCCGCCGCACTCTTCCTCTCGAATCGAGTGGGCGAGAACTTCGACGCGCTCGTCACCGGTGCGTCCGAGAAAGGGACGTGGGTGCGGGTGCTCCGGCCGCCGGTCGAGGGGCGGCTGATGGATACGCACGACGGAATCCACGTCGGCGATCCGACCCGGGTTCGGCTGCTGCGCCTCCACGTCGAGCGCGGCTTCATCGATTTCGTCCACGGGTCTCATCCCAAGTTGCATCCCAAGTTGCGGTGAATAGTTGCCATAGAATGGGTGCCCGCTGGGAGGACCCATGATGAAGCGATTACCCGTTCACACCCACCTGTCGGCCGACGCGGTGGGCGACCGCTACCGTCGCTGCCCCGATCCGAGGGAGAAGACCCGCTGGCACTTGGTGTGGCTCCTCCTCCAGGACCCGACGCTCACGTGCGAGCGGGCGGGCCCGCTCGTCGGCCTGTCCGACACCCACGCCCGCACTGTCCTCAAGCGGTGGAACGCCGACGGGCCGGACGGCTTGACCGACGGCCGCACGGGGAACCGGAGTGCCGGCAAGTGGAC
>JANNQE010001402.1:0-2165 GCA_031441625.1 Planctomycetia bacterium | reverse complement strand
ACCCGCTGGGTGTGCCCGCCGGTGTACTCGTCCCGCAGTTCCACCATCTGCGCGAGCACCATGATGGTGTTCAGGAACAGCTCCCGCTGCTTCCGCAACAGCATCGCGCACTCGATGCCCGCGCTCGCGTGGGCGGCCAGGGCGTCGGCCAGTTGCAGGTCGTCTTCGGTGAACGGGTGTTGGAAGATGCCGCGGTCCAGGTGGAGCACGCCCAGCTTGCGGCGGGGCGTCCGCAACAGCACGCACAGGACGCTCGCCATCGCGCCGTCGGCGATGCTCTGGCTGATCAGCTCCTGCTGGTCCTGCACGTTGCGGTAGAGGGCCGATTCGCCCTTGCTGAAGCACCGCTGCATGAGCCGCTTGGAGTAGTGGAACCGCCCGCGGCTGTCCCCGTTGCCGACCGCCAGCGCCCGCGGCTTGCCGCTCAGTTCCAGCCCGCTGTCGGCCGTCAGCACGATGGCCCCCCGCTGGGCGTCGAGCACGCTCACCGCGTCGTTCAGGATGCTGTCGAGCAGTTGGTCCTCGCTCTCCAGGTGGACCAGGTGGTGCCCGGCGCGGAGGAGCGCCAGCAGCTCGTCGCCCGCCCGCGGCACGTTGCTCTGCTTGTACGTCATGCGGGTGATGCCGTCGTCG
Organism: Planctomycetia bacterium; assembly: GCA_031441625.1. GTDB lineage: Bacteria > Planctomycetota > Planctomycetia > Gemmatales > Gemmataceae > JALHQU01. Next base: position 1,532 of record JANNQE010001402.1, on the reverse strand, counting down.
TACCCGGCGCTCACCGACGCCTGCTGCACCAGTTGGTCCGACGGCGGCCCCTCGATGGTGGCCTCGGTCACTTCCACCAGGAAGGCCACCTTGCCGAACTGCACGATGTCGCGGGCGACGAGCGGGTGCGGGACGGCCACCCGGTTGCCGTTCACGTAGGTGCCGTTCGTGCTCTCCAGGTCTTGCACCACCCACCCGTCGCCCTGCTTCCGCACCTCGGCGTGCCGCCGGCTGACGGACGGGTCGTCGAGCATCAGCTCGAATTGCGCGAGTCGGCCGACCCGCAGGAGGGTCGGGTGATCCCACACTTGACCTTTCGTGGGTCCGCTGACGCCGCGGAGCCTGAGGGCTCGCTTCATGTTGATTCCCCGCCTGAGAGCCTGATGCGTCGTGAAGTCATACATAGCACGACCGCGCCAGCCTGACTCTGGGGGATTCGGGAATCTGGACAGTTCCGGCCGGGAAGTGTTCGCTACGATGTGAACCTTTCAGGCGGGGGCGAAATTCGGGATCAAACTCAGGGCACATCGAAAGGGCGGCCGAGGCACACGTCGCCGCGGTGAAGGCCGGCGGCGGTGCGGCCGTCGGCGTTGTGGAACAGGTCGTCGCCGGTGGCGAGCACTTGGGTGCGGACGAACTGCACCGACCCGCCCACGTGCAGCACGTTCCACCCGGCGTGCCGACAGCCCGGCAGGTCGGCCACGATTGGTGTCGAGTCTTCGGCCGTCTCCGGCCGCCGCAGGCCGTTCAACTGGCCGGACGGGTCGCGGAAGCCGAGCGAGTAGGCGTACCCGACGGGGGTGCCCAGCGCGTCGGCCGGTTGCAGCGGGCAGCGGCGGGCGGCGGCGGCCACCGGCTGCCCGCCGCGGGCCAACTCGGTGTAGAACTCACCGGCCGTCGGCACGCCCGCAGTGCCCGCCTGTGGGAAGCGGCCGTCGTGAGTGTCGCTGTACCCGGCCAGCCCGGCGTGCAACTCCCGCAGGTTGTCCTGGCAGGCGAGTTGCTGGTAGGACGAGCGGGCCTTCTGAATGCCGACCAGCCCGAGGCCGAGTGTGAGCACGACGACGGCCGCGACCACGCCCACGTTCACCCACGGGCGGAGGAGCGGCTGCCACCGCGACTCACGATACTTGCTGTCCGGCTCGGCGGCGGGGGCTGGCGGATTGAACCCGTCGCGGGCACTGAATAGGCCGTTGGCGACGAGGTGTTCGGCGGTGAATTCGAGGGCGGCGAGGGCGAGGCCGGGGGGCGGGGCGTCGGCGGCGCGGTCGGCCGACAGCGGGGCGAGGGCGGCGCAAAGGGAACGGTAGCGGGCGGACAGGTGCGGGTCGGTGTCGAGCAGATTCCGCACGACCGCCCGATCCGCCGGCGGCAGTTGGTCGAGCGCGTAATCGAGGAGCAAGTCGTTCATCGGTTCACCGCGATGCGATTGTGTCTGTTCGCCGCGACCCCTGGGAGCGGGGGCCACTACCGCTCCCCGGGGTCGCGGCGAAGACACAAAGCACGAATCCCCCTTGAACACCCCCACTCCA
>JANNQE010001401.1:0-2773 GCA_031441625.1 Planctomycetia bacterium | reverse complement strand
GGGCGTTGGCCTGTCTCCTTGGTTACACCAGCTTGGCGTTGTGGGCCCCGCCGCGATGTCGTTTCTCGCCTACGTTGCAAGCGTAGCGAGGGAGGGCCGACCATGCCCAGCGTGCGGTGTCCGGCGTGCGACGAAGACATGGAGATCGAAGCGGACTGGTACGGCCGCAAGGTGGCCTGCCCGAGCTGCGGCAAGCAATTCGTCGCCCGCCGGCCGGGTGCGGCTGGTGCGGACGAGGACGAGCCGGACGCCCGCCCGAAGCGGCGGCGGGCCTGGGACGACGACGACGACGAGGACGACGACGACCGCCCGAAGAAGAAGAAGCCTGTGCGGCGGGAGCGGCCCTTGCCGATGGGCCGCGGCACGAAGCAGCTCATTCTCGCCGCGTCCATCCTCGGGCCGATCCTGCTCTGCTGTCTGGGGTGCGGCGGATTCGGGGCGTTCGTCATCTACAGCCCGGTCAAGTACCCCGACCCGTGGGTGACGCAGGCGCTGCCGGACGGGACGTACTCGGTGCAGTTCCCGAAACCGCCCGACCCGCCACTGTTCCCGTTCGGCGACCCCGACGACCTCGACCCGGACGGCAACGGCGACAGCGAGTACGAGTACACCGAAGACCCGCCGAAGGATGCCGTCTTCCGGTTCGGGATGATCGAGGCGGGGCCGTCGAGTTTCGAGGTGACGTACCAGATGGAGGTGCAGCACCTCCGCCTGATGACCAACGCCAAGCGGATGACGGAGACGAGCACCACCGTTCTCGGCCGGCCGTGCAAGCAGGCGGAGTTCTCGTCCGGCGGGGGGAAGGTGGTATACCGCCTGGTGGACGTGTCGGAGCCGGGCCGCCCGCGGTTCGTGTCCCTGATGGCCGGCGGGCGGAACGTGTCCGACGCCGACCGCAACAAGTTCCTCGACTCGCTCAGGCAGGGGCGGTGAGCGTGACGGGTGGGTCGCAATCGTCCACTCCGGACTCCTGGGTGGCCTGTCGCTCGCCGTCGCGAATGGCGTCCATCTCCGCGATCCACTGGCGCGTGAGTTCGTCATCCGTCATCGACCCGACCAGATCGAGCCATGCCGGTCTGAAGGATGTGGCTTTCAGGGCGGCCATCTCGCGTTCCACTTCCGTCAACCGTGCGGCGAGCGATTCGAGCGTCAGTTCCGGCACGGCTTATCCTCCGGGGGATCGCCCGGATTATACCACCCGCCGCCGTCGGCGTCGGCTATCCTCTCCCCTCATGGAATCACCCGCCCCGCCTGCCCCCGCGTCGCTCGCCCGTGTCCTCGGCCCGTGGCTGGCGGCGGCCATCGTCGTCGGCACGGTCATCGGCACCGGCGTGTTCAAGAAGGCGGCGGCGGTGGCCAAACCCGACGCCGCCCCCGAGTTCGGCATGGCCGTGGGCGTGTGGGTCGGCGTGGGCGTCGTGACGCTGCTCGGCGCGCTCGCGTTCGCCGAAGTGGCGGTGCGGTTCCCGCGGGCGGGTGGGAACTACGTGTTCCTGCGGGAAGCCTTCGGCCGGCCGATGGCCTTCCTGTCCGGGTGGGTGGACTTCGGCATCAACCGCGGGGCGAGCATCGCCGCGCTCGCGTCCATGTTCACCGAGTCGCTCGCCAACCTGGTCGCCGAGGTGCGGCCCGACCTGGCGGCCGGGTTCGACTACTGGCCGCAGCGGGCGTTCACGGTCGCGCTCATCGTGCTGCTCGCGGTCATCAACGCCCGCGGCACGCTGCTCGGCGCGCGGCTGCAGTTCGTCGTCACGCTGGTGAAGGTGGCGAGCATCGTGGCCATCGCCACACTCCCCGTCGTGGTGATGCTGTGGCCCGGTGCGCCGTCGCAGCCGACCACCGCGAACATGACTCCGACGTGGCCGAGCGAGTTCCCGCTGTCGCGGCTGGTCGGGCTGGGGTCGGCGGCGGTGGCCGTGCTGTGGGCGTACCACGGGTGGATGAACCTGGGGCCGATGGCCGAAGAGATTAACCGACCGCAGCGGAACATCCCGCTCGCGTTGCTCGCCGGCGTGGGCTGCCTGATCGTGCTGTACGTGAGCGCGAACGTGGCCTACTACACCGCGCTCGCCCCGGCCGACATGGTGAAGGCGTCGGACGGCACCACCGTGGCCCGCGACTTCTGCCGCACGCTCGTCGGCCCGGCGGGGGCGATGGCCGCGAGTCTGGCGGTCATGATGTCGGTGTTCGGGGCGGTGAACGGGAACATCCTGGTCGGCCCGCGGCTGCCGTATGCCATGGCGCAAGACGGCCTCGCCCCGCGGGTGTTCGCCAAGTTGCACGAGCGGTTCCGCACGCCCACGTTCGCCACCGCACTGCTGGCCGCGTGGTCGGTGGTGATGGTGCTCGGCCTCGGAGTGCTGCTGCAAACGAACAAGGGGCTGTTCGCCCAGTGGGAGTTGAAGGACGGAACCTGGGCGGAGAAGCGGGCGGCGGACGGCGCACTGCTGGTGGACTCGCCGTTCGACCTGCTGACCGACTTCGTCATCTTCGGGTCGGTGGCGTTCGACACGCTGGCAGTGGTGGCGCTGTTCGTGTTGCGGCGGAAGCACGCCGACCGCACCGCCGCGCTGCCGTACAAGTGCTGGGGCTACCCCGTGGTGCCGGCCATTTATGTGCTGGCGATGGCGGCGGTCATGGTGAGCATGGTGCTGGCCGACAACCTGCGGTGGAAAGTGTTCGTCGGGTTAGGGTTCATCGGCGTGGGCGCGGTGGTGTACTGGCTGGCGTTCGGGCGGAAGAAGTAGGTCGGGCGGTGCCCCCCCTTAGTGGG
>JANNQE010001400.1:0-3753 GCA_031441625.1 Planctomycetia bacterium | reverse complement strand
GGGCGGGGGGGGCGCGGGCGGTGGGGGGGGGGGTGTCAAGTATACTAAAGTCGGGCCCGCCGGCGGGGCGCCAGTTTTTGTTGGGGCCCCCCGCCCGGCGCCACCTACTGCCGCTTCTGCTGGAACCGCCGCACGATCCGCAGGATCATCCGCCTGGGGGCGAACCGCACGGCGAACACGAGCAGCTTGTTCCACACGCCGGGCACCACCAGCCGCTTGCCCTTCATGGTGGCCTTGAACGCGGCGTCCGCCACGGCGTCCACGCTCATCACGTTCGGCCCGCTGAACAGGTTCGTGCCGTGCATCCCGGCCACGTCCGCGAACTCGGTCTTCGTCGGGCCGGGGCAGAGGCACGTGACGGTCACCCCGCTGCCGTTCAGTTCGTCCCACAAGGCTTCGCTGAAGGAGAGGACGAACGCCTTCGTGGCGTAGTAGATGGCCATGTACGGGCCGGGCTGGAACGCCGCGGTGCTGGCCACGTTCAGCACCCGCCCGCTGCCGCGGGCCTTCATCGCCGGCACGAACCGCCCGCACAACTCCACGAGCGCCGACACGTTCAGCCGGATCATCGCCAGCTCTTTTTCCAGTTCGGTGTCGAGGAACGGGCCGAGGGTGCCGGACCCCGCGTTGTTCACCAGCACGTCCACGGTCAGGCCGGCGGCGGTCACTTGCTCGTGCAACTTGGCCGGGCCGTCGGGCGCGCCCAGATCCAACGGGAAGACGTGAACAGCGATCTTGTGCGCGGCCTTCAGTTGCTCGGCCAGCTTGTTCAACTCGTCGGCCCGACGCGCCGTCAGGATGAGCGCGTGGCCGGCCGCGGCGAACCGCTTCGCCAGTTCCAGGCCGATGCCGGCCGACGCGCCGGTGATGAGTGCGGTGGGCATGTGCGCTCGGTGGGTGCCGCCGGTAGGGTGGCCGGCTCTCGCCGAGAGCCGGTTCCGATGTCGCTCTCGGCGAGAGCGACCCACCCTACTACTTGATGCTCCCCGGCGGGTTGGTCTTGGGAACGGTGGGACGGTCGAGCTTCATGGCGTTGGTGATGAGCCGGGCGGTGCGGTTGCGGGTGACGTAGTTCCACGTCCACTGGATCATGACCAGGACGCGGTTCTCGAACCGGGCGAGGGTGATGACGTGGATGAACAGCCAGGCCATCCACGCCAGCCAGCCGGTCATGCGCACCCACCCGCTCTCGGCGACGGCGTGGCTGCGGCCGATGGTCGCCATGTTCCCTTTGTCGTGGTACTTGAACGGCGACGGCGGGGTGGTGCCCCGCAGGCGGCTGTCGATCAGCCGGGCCACGTACTCGCCCTGCTGGATGGCCACCGGGGCGACGCCCGGCAGCGGCTTGCCGTCCGCCCCATGCAGACTGGCCATGTCGCCCAACACGAACACGTCCGGTCGCCCGCCGGCCGAGCAGTCGGCGGCGATCACCACCCGCCCGGCGCGGTCGAGTTCGAGGGTGCCGCCGAACGCCTCCTTCAGCTTCGCCCCGAGTGGGCTGGCCTTCACCCCGGCCGCCCACACCACCGTGTCGGTGGGCACCACCTCGATCACCCCGCCGCGGTCGATGGTCACCCGGTCCGCCTTCACGTCCGTCACCTTGCAGTTCAGCCACGGCTCCACGCCGACGGTCCGGAGCGACTTCAGCCCGTTCGCCGACAGCTTCGGGTGGAACGTCTGCAACACCCGGTCGCTGTTCTCCACCAGGATGACGCGGGCGGTGCGGGGGTCGATGGCGCGGAAGTCGCGGCGGAGCGTCTCGCGGGCCAGTTCGGCGATGCTGCCGGCCATCTCCACCCCGGTCGGCCCGCCGCCCACCACCACGAACGTGAGCGCCCGCTTCCGCTCGGCCGGGTCGGTCGTCCGCTCGGCCCGCTCGAACGCGCTGAGCACGTTGCGGCGGATCTCGGTGGCGTCCTCGATGGTCTTCAGCCCTGTGGCCAGCGGCTCCCACTCGGCGTCCTTGCCGAAGTAGTGGTGCGTGCTGCCGGCGGCGACGACGAGCGTGTCGAACGGCAGGTGTTCGCCGTCGGCGGTGTGGACCACTTTGGCCGTCAGGTCGAACCCGCTCACCTCGGCCATCAGCACGCGGGTGTGCTTCTGCCGTTTGAGGATGCTCCGCAGCGGGGCGGCGATGTTGGCCGGAGAGAGCGCCCCCGTGGCCACCTGATAGAGGAGCGGCTGGAACAGGTGGAAGTTGCGGCGGTCGATGAGGGTGACGTCCGTCGCGACTTTTCGCAGCGACAGGGCGCACACCAGCCCGCCGAACCCGCCGCCGATGATCACTACCCGGTGCCGGGTCGGTGCCGATGCCGCAGTGCCGTCGGACATGAGCCACTCCGCAAGGGGAATGCGGCTGTTATAGGTGCGGACCAACAGGAGGGACGCGGATGACACGGAACAGGCAGGGATGAAGAGGATCAGAAGAAATGATTCGATTTGATCCTCTTCATCCTGGCTTTCTTCCGTGTCATCCGTGTCCTGCCTTTTTTCCTGTCATCATTCCCAGCACCCATAGCCCGCCCGTGAGCGGGGCGTACCAGCCGAAGTCTTCCAGGTTCAGCGGGCGAATGGCGGTCACGTTCAGCAGCACCATTCCCGCCACCACCGCCCAACCGATCAGGCTGCGTGCCCGTGCCACGAGTTGCACCGCCGGCACCAGCAGCACCACCAGGTCGAACACCCACCCGCCGTACGGGGCGAACAGGCACGACTCCAGCACCGCCGCCGGTAACTGCTCCGTCCAGTCCCACACCTTCCCCCGCAACAGCCGGTGAATCGCCATCAGCCCGCACGCGACGGCACACGGCACGAACTGCACGGCGAACGTGTCCGGGGCAATCAGATGGCGGAGGTCGTAGCTGATGAGCGGGACGTGCCAGTCCTTCAGCGGCACCGTTTCGGGGGTGGCGGGGCGTGCGGCGGCGTCGATGAAGTGCTGGAAAATTTGGGCGTTCAACGCGAGCGCAATCAGCGACCCGACCACGAGCATGACCACCCCGCCGAGCAGTACCCGCCACCCGCGGTCGCGGAACACGTCGAGCACAATCAGCACGCCGACCACCGCCAGCAGGTGCGGCTTGATGGCCAGCAATGCGGCGAAGCAGCCGGCGAGCGTGGGGCGGGTGTTGCGGAAGTGCAGGAAGCCAGCCAGCCCGAGGAGCAGCAGCCCGGTGTTCTGCCCGTAGTGGGCCATCCAGAACGTGGGGGCGAAGGCGAAGGCAATGAGGTGCGGGATGAACCACAAGTGCGACGGAACGCTGTAGGTGCGGCGGAGCAGTTCAACGGACGTGAACAGCAGCGACAGTTGGGCGAACAGCCAGACCCAGCGGGCGGCGCGGTACGGCAGCCAGCCGAGCGGCGCGTACAGCGGCAGCGTCCACGGCGGCGTCCACAGGCTGACGGCTTGCGTCAGCTCCGGCTTATTCAACGCCTCACGCTGCACAGGCAGCAGTTCGGCCCCGTTGTACGGGTCGCCGCCGGTGGCCAGCACGCGGGCGGCGCTCCAATACTCGGTGAAGTCCTTCGGCGGGAACACGCCCGGCAGCAGCCACACGACGCCGAGGGCGAGCAGCGGGAACGGCAGCAGGCGGAGCCAGGGCATGAAGTCATGTTAGGTCGTATTGATTGAAGCTCGGTAGCGCGGGCAATTCAGGCGAGCATGATGTCGATGGCCGCCAGCCAGACGAAGCCGAGGAAGTTCCTCCCCTTCTTGTCGTACCGGGTGGCCACCCGCCGGTACTGCTTGATCCG
>JANNQE010001399.1:0-3366 GCA_031441625.1 Planctomycetia bacterium | reverse complement strand
CTCAAGGGCTGACGGTTGGTCTAGCAACTGGCGAGGAATGCCGGATGAGAAAGCCGCCCGGAGAAACAGTTCCCAGGGTTCACACCCTGGGCTATTGACTGTCGCCCCTTCAGGGCTTGTTCCGGAAGCCCCGAAGGGGCGACAGCCAATAGCCCAGGGTGTGAACCCTGGGTGTCAATTCCGGATGAAATCCCCTCCCGTCCGCGGCGTCATTCCTTTCGACGTGCGTCACCGGCGGTGTTAAACTGGCCGGCACTCGGCGTCATCTCAGAAATGCTTCCCGAAGGGGAACGGCTATGCGTGGCTCCTGGGCGGTGCTGGTGGCGGTGCTGGTGGTGTCGGCCGCGAATGCGGACGACAAGCCGCTGAGCACGAACAAGTCGGACTCGCCGAAGGCGGTGCGGCGGATCGCCGCCGCCATCGACAAGCACCTCGCCGACGACTGGGCCGCCCGCAAGATCACCCCCGCCCCGCTCGCCGACGACGAGGAGTTCTGCCGGCGGGCGTACCTCGACGTACTCGGTCGCATCCCGAAGGTCGCCGAGGTGCGGGCGTTCGCCGAAGACACCACCTCGGACAAGCGGGCGAAGCTGGTCGTCCTGCTGCTCAGCAAGCCCGGCTACGCGGCCAACACCGCCGCCCGCCTGCGGGCCGCGTGGCTGCCCGAAACGGTGTCCGATCAGTTCAAGGTGTACCTGGGCGATCAGTACGAGCAGTACCTGCGGCGGAAGCTGACGGCGAACGAGCCGCTCGACAAGATCGTGCGGCAGACGCTGACGGCGGACGTGGCCGTGGGTGCCCGCGGGCGGGGCGGGTTCAACAACCAGGGGCAGACCGACCCCGACCTGCAAGCCGTCCAGTTCTTCTACCAAGCTCTCGACTCCAAGCCGGAGACCCTGGGGGCGACCGTCACGCGGGCGTTCCTCGGCACCAAGCTGGAGTGCGCCCAGTGCCACGACCACCCGTTCGCCCCGTACTCCCGCACCCAGTTCTGGCAGTTCGCCGCCTTCTTCGCCGAGTTCACCCCGCTGCCGCCGACCGGCCCCAGCTTCGTCGGCCCGCTCGAACCGCAGCACGGCAAGAACCGCCTCGTCATCCCCGGCCTGAACAAGCAGGTGGTGGCCCGGTTCATGGACGGCACCGCCCCCAAGTGGAGCGAGGCGAAGACCCCGCGGCAGGAACTCGCCGACTGGATCCTGAACCCGAAGAACCCCGGCTTCGCCCGCAACATGGTGAATCGCGTGTGGCAGATGTACTTCGGCATCGGCCTGCTCGACCCCATCGACGAGCCGAGTGACGCCAACCCGCCCAGCCACCCGAAGTTGCTCGACGAACTGACCGCCGCGTTCGCCGACGCCGAGTACGACCTCAAACTGCTCGTCCGCGGGCTGACCGCCAGCCGCGCCTACCAACTGACCAGCAAGCAGACCGACGACACCCAGGCCGACCCGCGGCGGTTCGCCCGCATGAACCTGAAAGGGCTGAACGGCAGCCAGATCTACGACAGCTTCGTCGTCGCCACCGGGATGCGGACCAACCCGCAGGCGAACCAGCAGTACTACGACCCCGGCAACGGCGGCATGAGCCGGTTCGCCTTCCGCACGCTGTTCCCGATCCCGCAGCGGCCGACCGAGACGCAGACCTCGATCCTGCAAGCCCTCACCGTGATGAACGGCAAGCTGGTGGCGGACCAGACGAGCATCGGCCGCGGGGAGGTGCTGGCGGCCGTCGCCGACGCCCCGTTCCTGGACACCGCCGGCAAGGTGGAAGCACTCTTCTACGCCACCCTCACCCGCAAGCCGACGCCCGAGGAGAAGGAGAAGTTCGCCAGCTACGTGGACCGCGGCGGGCCGAGCGGCGACAAGAACAAGGCGCTGGCGGATGTGTTCTGGGTGCTGCTGAACAGCACGGAGTTTTTGTTCAATCATTGATGTGATCGGCGCCCCAGGGCTTCCGCCCTGGGCTACAGACGGCGGTCCCTTCGGGACGCAATCGAGTGCCGACACCCACGCCGCGAAGCGGCCGGCGTCCGTAGCCCAGGGCGGAAGCCCTGGGCTCGGGGACGACAGACAACACGCCCCGTAGGGGTCGGCGAACCACACCTACCAACCGAGACCCCACCCATGTCCTCCAACAACCTCCACCGAAGGCACCTGCTCCGAGTCGGCGCTGTCGGCCTCGGGCTGGGCGTGTCCGGCATGTTCAACTCGCTGGTGCATGCCGGCGAGAACGACCCGAAGCGGAAGCGCCAGTGCATCCTGCTGTGGATGAACGGCGGGCCGGCCACCATCGACCTGTGGGACCTGAAGCCGGGCCACGACAACGGCGGGCCGTTCAAGGAGATCAAGACCAACGCCCCCGGCCTGATGATCGGCGAACACCTGCCCGAGATGGCCAAGTTCGGCGACCGCATGGCCGTGCTGCGGGGCATGTCCACGAAGGAGGGCGACCACAGCCGCGCGACGTACCTGATGCGGACCGGTAGCCTGCCCGTCGGCGGGGTGCAGTTCCCGAGCATCGGCGGGCTGCTGTCGAAGGAACTCGGCGACCCGAAGGCCGAGTTGCCGAACGCCGTCAGCATCGCCCCGCAACGCTTCTTCAACAACGACGCCTTCGGCCCCGGCTTCCTCGGCCCGAACTACGCCCCCCTCATGGTCGGCGACGGCGTGTTCCAGCAGCAGGGCCAACAGGTCGACGTGGACGCCACGCTGAAGGTGCAGAACCTGGACCGCCCGGCCGCCGTGAGCAAGGAGCACGCCGACGCCCGCATGGAACTGCTCCGCGGGATGCACGCCGACTTCGCCGCCACCCGCCCCGGCAGCATCTCCGCCGCCCACACGTCCGCGTATGATCGCGCCACCCGGCTGATGCAGTCCGACGCCGGCAAGGTGTTCGACCTGTCGCAAGAGAAGGACGCCGTGCGGGACAAGTACGGCCGCAGCCTGTTCGGGCAGGGCTGCCTGCTCGCCCGCCGGCTGATCGAGAAGGGCGTACCGTTCGTGGAAGTGAACCTGGGCAACTGGGACACGCACGGCGACAACTTCACCGCCGTCATGCGGCTGTGCGGCACGCTCGACAAGGCGTGGGCCGCGCTGATGACCGACCTGAAGGACCGCGGGCTGCTCGACAACACGCTCATCATCTGGATGGGCGAGTTCGGCCGCACGCCGAAGATCAACCAGGGGAAGGGCCGCAACCACTACCCGAATGCGTGGAGTACGGTGCTGGCCGGCGGGGGCGTCAAGGGCGGGCAGGCGGTCGGCAAGACGAGCAAGGACGGCACCACGGTGGAGGAGCGGCCGACGAGTACGTCCGACCTGCTGGCGACCGCGTGTGCGGCGCTCGGCCTCGACCACACCAAGCAGA
>JANNQE010001398.1:0-2088 GCA_031441625.1 Planctomycetia bacterium | reverse complement strand
CCCTGTGGTGGTCGCCGAGGTGCTGGTCGATAGTGACCCGGACAAAGACCTGGTGCGGAACGTCGATCTGTACTTCCAGGTGCCGAGCATCGCCGAATACTGGATCCTGGACGGACGGGAAAACCCCGACGAGCCGCTGTTCGTTGCCCTCCAACGGGGACGGAAACGATGGGTGAGGAGCGAAATTCCCTACGGCGAGACGTACACCACCCGCACGCTGCCCGGCTTCGAACTGCTCATCGACCCACGGCAGTGAAATCGTGAATGAAACCGAATGGCTCACGGCCAGTGACCCGACCGCGATGCTGACGGCTGTGAAGAAGAAGTGGCACGCGCGGAAGTTGCGACTCTTCGCGTCCGCCTGCTGCCGTCGCATCGAGGGCGTGATCCCAGACGAAGCCGGACGAAGGGCCGTCGAGGTGGCGGAACGGTTCGCCAACGGGGAAGCGACCGGGAAGGAACTTCGCTCGGCGAGAACGGCCGTCGCGCGGGCGACGGCAAACTACGACCCGATGGACGGACTGAGCGAGTATCAGGCGGATCAGGCTTTGACCGCGACGCTGAACGCGGTCGCCGAGTGGGGGCAAACCGTTTTCGCGGCCGAGTGTGCGGCGGACGCCGTGCCGGACAAGACGGCCGAGCAGACCGTCCAGAGTCACCTCCTCCGCGACATCTTCGGCAACCCGTTCCGGCCCGTCGTGTTCGCTCCCGCCTGGCGTTCCGAACCTGTCTCCGCGCTCGCCACCGGCATCTACGCGGATCGGGCGTTTGATCGAATGCCCGTCCTGGCCGACGCACTCGAAGAAGCCGGATGCGACGACACCGATATTCTGACCCACTGCCGCGGACCCGGCCCGCACGTCAAAGGGTGCTGGGTGGTCGATCTGATCTTGGGGAAGGAGTGACCCACATGTTCGACCTCTCCACCGCCCACTTGCCCACGCTCCCCAGCCGCAAAGACTGGCGGATCGGCTGCGCCGGCGGCGGGTTCATCATGGCCGACTGCCATCTGGTGGCCTACCGGAACGCCGGGTTCAACCCGGTCGCCATCGCCAGCCGCACGCCAGAAACGGCGAGCAAAGTCGCGGAGCGGCACGGCATCCCGACGGTACACGACACCTACGAGCAACTGCTCGCCGACCCGCAGGTGGAAATCCTCGACGTGGCAGTGCCGCCACAACATCAGCCCGACCTGATCCGCCGGGCGTGCGAGCTTGGCCGCGGGCGGTTGCGGGGCATCCTGGCGCAGAAGCCGCTGGCCATGAGCGTGCGTGAAGCGACAGGGTTAGTGGATTTGTGCGCCGACGCAGGCATCGTGCTGGCGGTGAACCAAAACATGCGTTTCGACCAGTCGGTGCGGGCGATGAAGAAGCTGCTGGACAGCGGCGAACTCGGCACGCCGGTGTTCGCCAGCATCGACATGCGGGCCGTGCCGCACTGGATGCCGTGGGCACAGGGGCTGCCGTCGCTCTCCACGTTCGTCATGAGCGTCCACCACCTCGACACGTTTCGCTACTGGTTCGGCACCCCCGACCGCGTGCTCGCCAGCACCCGCCCCGACCCGCGGACGACGTTCCCGCACACCGACGGCATCAACCTGTACATCCTCGAATGGGCCGACGGCAAACGGGCGAGCGGGTGGGACGACGTGTGGACGGGGCCGAACGAAGTCGTGAAGTCGTCGAGTGACAGCCGGGTGTCAGCGGATGACACCGTGCGAATCCGCTGGCGGGTGGAAGGCACAACCGGCGTGGCGGTGGGCAGCATCGGTTGGCCGAAATACCCGGCGAAGGTGCCGAGTACGCTGGCGTATCGCACCGCCGCACGCCCCGACCAGTGGGTGCAAAGCGGGTGGAATGAAGTGTGGTTCCCCGACGCGTTCGTCGGCACGATGGCTCAACTCCTGGTGGCAGTCGAAGACGGCACCGAACCCGAGATCGGCGGCCGCGACAACCTGGAAACCGTGGCACTCTGCGAGGCGGTGTTCGCCGCCGCCAGCCAGCACCGCGTCTGCACTGTGAAGGAATTCCTCTGACCGGGAGCGCGGGGGGGGGGGCCCCCCCCCCACGGGGGGGGGGGCCCCCCCCC
>JANNQE010001397.1:0-3524 GCA_031441625.1 Planctomycetia bacterium | reverse complement strand
GCCCTGAAGGGGCGGGTTCAGGCGGTGAACCCGCCCTTTCAGGGCGGTGGTGGTTGGTGTTCTTCCCCCAGGCCTTCGCTCGCTCCGACCTGGGCTGACCTGGGCTGACAGAAGCCGCCCCGGTGGGGCGGGAACTGTTCGTCTCGCACCGCGGATTTCGACAAACTGAGAACAACAGATACCACCCGGCGGCGGCATCGACTCACGACCCCAGCATCGCCTTTCCCACCGCGCTCAGCAGCTCGGTCGGGCGGTACGGCTTGGGCAACATGCCGATGATGCCGGTGGTGTCGGACAGGTCGTCGGAGGAATACCCGCTGGAGAACATCACCCGCGCCGACGGCTGCATCTCGACGAGCGCGAGGAAGGTGTCGCGGCCGGACATGCGGGGCATGGTCAGGTCCAGCACCACCAGGTCGATGTCCGCCCTGTGATCGCGGAACACCTCGACGGCGTGCTCGCCGTCGTGCGCTTCGAGCACCCGGTAGCCGGACGTTTCGAGCACCGCCCGCGCCAGGTCGCGGATCATCGGCTCGTCGTCCACCACCAGCACGGTGCGGACGCGCCCGTCGGCCGGCATCGGTGTGGCGTCGGCCGGGCGGTCGTCGGCCGGCCGCAGTTCAGACGGCGGGTCGAGTGACACCTCGCCGAGGGGCAGGAATACGTCGAACCGCGTGCCGCGGCCGACCTCGGACTCGCACTCCACCCACCCGTGATGCTGCGCGATGATGCTCTGCACCATGGCCAACCCCAGGCCGGTGCCCTTGCCCACCTCTTTGGTGGTGTAGAACGGCTCGAAGATCTTCGCCCGCACGTCGGCCGTCATGCCCATGCCGGTGTCCTCCACCCGCACCCGCACCCACCGCCGGCCGCGGCCGCCGGGCGGGGTGGTCTCGGGCGGGAACTCGAAGTCGTCCACGCCCACGCCCAGCCGCCCGCCGCGCGGCATGGCGTCGCAGGCGTTCAGGCACAGGTTGAGCAGCACCTGGTGAAGGAAGGTGGGGTCGGCCTCGACGGTGGCGGAGGTGCGGACGGCGGTGCTCAGCTCGATGCGGGGGTCGCACGTGCGGCCGACCAACTCGGCCACCTCGGCCACCACCGGGCCGAGGGCCACGGCCACCCGCCGCAGCTCCGACTTGCGTGCCAGGCCGAGCAGGTTCTTACTCATCTTGGTCGCTCGCAGGGCGGCCATCTGGACGGTGTCCAGCAGCCGCCGGTTCGGGTCGCCGGCCGGCAGGCGAATGAGTTCCAGGTGGCCGATCAACCCGGTGAGCATGTTATTAAAATCGTGCGCGATGCCGCCGGCCATTTGCCCGATCAACTCCATCTTCTGCGCCTGGATGAGTTGCTCCTGCGTCTGCTTGCGCTCGGTGATGTCGTGCGTCACCCCGTTCACCCGCACCAGCGAACCGTCGGCCGCCCGCTCGATCGCCCACACGGCGTGCAGGTGGCGGACCTCGGCGGGCGGGCGGAGGATGCGGAATTCGCAGGCCGTCGGCACGTCCGGGTGGCGAGCGAACACGTCGGTGTGGAGGGCGGACACCCGCAGGCGGTCGTCCGGGTGGATGAGGGCGATGACCTCGTCATGGGTGGGGTGGCCGAGGGCCGGGTCGCGGCCGAAGATGCGATACTCCTCGTCCGACCAGCGGTTGACGCCGGTGGCCGGGTCGAACTCCCACGACCCGATGTGCGCGATCCGTTGGGCTTCGGAGAGCATCTGGCGGCTGGACCTCAGTTCGGCCTCGGCCGCCTTGCGGTCGCTCGCGTCCCGCTGGATCATCACCCAGTGCGACCAGCGGCCGGTCGGGTCGGGCACCGGCACCACGCTCAGTTCCACCCAAAACGGCTGCCCCCCCTTGCGGTAGTTGAGCAACTCGCACTGGAACGACCGCCCGTCGTTCAGCGCGTCCCGCAGGGCGGCCAGTGTGCCCTCGTCCGAGTCCGGCCCGCGGAGGAAGTGCAGGCTCCGCCCGACCACCTCGTCGGCCGCGTACCCGGTCATGCGGGAGAAGGCCTCGTTGGCGTACAGCACGCTCCGCCCACCCCCGCCCTGCGGCACCCCCTCCAGGATGACCACCGCGTCGCGGGCGTGGACGACTGCGCTCTCGAGCAGCCGCAGGCGGTCCAGGTGATGGTAACGCTCGGTCACGTCCACCAGCACGGTGATGACGGTGCCGGTTGCCTGCCCGTCCTCCTCCCCGGCCACCGCCCGCGCGAGCAGCCACCGCCGCCGCCCGTCCGCCGGGGAGATCAGCCGGAACTCCGCGTCGCACCGCTTCCCGCCCCGCATCATGGCGTTCGCCTTCCCGGCCAGCATGTCGGCGTCGGCCGGCTCGACCAGGGCGAGCAGGTCGGCCACACTCTCGAACGGCGTGTCGTCCGGCACCTCCAGCCACTGGGCCACCACTCGCGGGTCCGTGATGCGGCCGGTGGCGGCGTCCCACTCGACGGCCGCCGTGTCGGCCGCTTGCAAGGCCATCCGCAGCTTCTCCTCGCTCCGCCGCAGTCGCCGGGCGGCCTCCTTCTGGGCGGTCACGTCGGCCGTCACCGACACCGCCCCGAGCAACTCCCCGCCCGGCCCGCGGACGGGCACGGCCGACACCATCACGTCGATCACCGACCCGCCCGGCGGGTGCAGCCGCCCGCCCCACCCGTCCACCGCCTCCCCGCCCCGCAGCGCCCGCACCAGCGGCAGTTGATCGAACGGGATGCGGAGGGTGAGGGTGCTGCTCAGCCGCACCTCGGGGTCGTCGGCCAGCACCGACCCGCTCGACGCCCCATGCATCTGCCGGTAGCGGTCGTTGCGGTGCATCACCGACCCGTCCGCCCGCACGATCATCACCCCCACCGGCAGTTGGGCCAGGACGGCGTCGAGCAGCACCGCCTTCTGTGCGACTTCGGCCGCCCGCTCGTCGGCTTCGGTCTGCCGGCGGGCCAACTCGTCTCCCAGGGTCGTGACCCGCCGGCACACCACCCCGGCGAACACCCCGACCGCGACTGCCGCCGCCCCCCCGCCCGCCGCCGCCGTCAGCAGCCAGTCGTGCCCGGCCGTGGGCGTTGCAGCGCGAACGCCCACGAAGACGAACAGGCCGACCGCCACGACAGCGGCGACAGCGGGAACCAGCCATCGGGGGAATCGGGGCATACCGTTGCCGTGGGGGAAAGGGCGTGTCACAGGGCACGCGAGTATAGAAGACGTGTTCCGGCCGCGCCGACATTTTCACCCCGCACGTGCTCGCATTCACCCCACGCCGCATTCGGCGGGTGGCCGATTGCGGCCGGCGTTGAAAACTGACACGCGGCCCTGAATGTCGCCACTCGCGGAGCGAGTGGGCCACGAGTTGCCGCCGCCCCGCCCCTGCGGTTCCCCTGACATGATCCACCGAACCCTCACCGACGCCGTGACCGACCTGGAGCGGCACGGCCACCTCGTGCGCGTCGATCACCCCATCGACCCCAACCTGGAGATGGCGGAAATCCAGCGGCGGTTGTACGCCCGCGGCGGGCCGGCGGTGCTGTTCACC
>JANNQE010001396.1:0-3680 GCA_031441625.1 Planctomycetia bacterium | reverse complement strand
GAGGACCCTGCGGGTGAAAGGGGCGGATGGGCGGTGGCAGTCACGAACGCCGGCCATGGCCGCCGGACTGACGGATCACGTGTGGTCCATCCGCGAGTGGATCACCTTCCCCGCTGTACAACGGCGATAGGACACCACCCGATTGCCCAATCGTCCTATTTTACCGACCACATTCTTGTCACCGTCCGTGCTCCGCCTTACGCTTTTCATCACCCGTCGTGCGGCCAGTCATCCGGCGTCCCGCCGCCCCTCTTGAATCCGGAGCGTTCGCCATGCCGACCCCCACGAGCGGCCACACCCCGCGTTCCCGTCGGTCGTTCCGCCCGCAACTGACGCAGTTGGAGGACCGCTCCACTCCGACCGCCATCACCACCGCCGGCACCGCCGCCACCATCGACCTGAACGGATTCTCGGGCGGCGAGGCGGTGACGATCACCACCACCGTCGCCGGCGACATCACCGTGGCGAGTAATCAGGGAGTGACCCTGAACGGCGGGTTGTCGGCTCCGTCGCAAACGTTCTCCGGGGCGACCACGGTGCAGGTGACGGACTCGACGTTCAACAACGCGCTGACGTTCGGCGCCAGCACCGTCGCGTACGCCGCCACTTTCGCGGTCGTTCTGGACAACTCCCCCACCGTGACGACGTTTAACGGCCTCTCGGACTTCGGGGCGAACGCCCTGAGCGTGACCACCACCAGCAACACCGTTGTCAACACCGCCGCGACGGTGAGGGCCACCATCGGGAACATCACCTTCTCGGCGAACGCCGCGGGGACAACGATCGGTGCCTTGATCGGCATCGACGTGCAGGGGGCCGTGACGAGTACGAGCGGGGCGGTGTCGCTGTCCGGTCGCGGCGGTACCGACAGCGGCGGGAGCCAGGTTGGCATCCAGGTCTCAGGCGGCGGCACCGTGTCCTCCGCCGCCAGCGGCAGCGTCACGCTCACCGGCACCGGCGGGGCGTCCCTCGGGCAGTCGAACTACGGGGTGTTCGTCACCCTCAGCTCCACCATCAGCAGCACCGGGAACGGGTCGGTGGTGGTAACGGGCACCGGCGGGGGCACGGGATCGAGCCTCGACAACGTCGGCGTGCTGGTGAGTGCCGACGCGGACATCATCGCCGGCGGGGTCGGGTCGGTGGTGGTCACCGGCAGCGGCGGGGCGGGCACAGGGGGCGGGCACGTCGGCGTGTCCGTCACCGGCAGCGGCTCGCGGATCGCCTCCGGCGGGTCGGTGAATGTGACCGGCAGCGGGGGATCGAGCGGGGCGGGCAACGTCGGGGTGGCGGTCGATGCCTCCGGTGCGATCACGTCGGGAAGCTCATTGAACGTCACCGGGTCGGGCGGGGGCGGGGCGCTCGGCCTGACTGTGGCGACCGGCGGTACGGTGGCCAGCGGGGGCACCGCCGCGCTGACGCTGACCGCCGACAGCACCGACCTGGACGCCACGGCCGTCGTCCGAGCCGGGGCGAGCGGCACCGCCACGGCTACCCTCCAACCGGTGACCACCGGCACGCCCATCGACCTCGGCGGGGCGGACCTGTTCGGCACCGTCCCCGTCCTCGGCCTGACCGACGCCGAACTGGACCGCGTGTCCGCCGGCACGCTCGTCCTCGGCCGGACGACAGCCGGGGCACTCACCGTGTCCGCCCCCCTCACCCGCCCGACCGCCACCGACGTGCAGTTGATCAGCGGGGCCGGCATCGCGTTCACCGGCGGCGGCGTGGACACCGGCGGCGGCACGCTGAACATCGCCCCGAACAACGGGTTCACTCCCACCGTCGCCGGTCAAGACGCCACCGCCACCACCACCTCGTTCACCGCCGGGTCGGCGCTGAACATCGCCGTCGCCGGCACCACGGTGGACACGCTCCTCACCCAGTTGAACGCGAGCGGGGCGGTCGCTCTCACCGGCGTGAGTCTGGCGCTGAGCGGGGGGTACGTTCCGGTCTTCGGCGATTCGTTCACCATCGTCTCCGCTTCGTCGGTCACCGGCACGTTCACCGGCCTCCCGAACGGGTCGTCGGTCACGTTCAACGGCGTGGACCTGCGGGTCTTTTACACGCCCACCGCCGTCACACTGCGGACCAACCGTGCCCCGACGAACGTGTCCGCCGGCGGGCCGTACACCATCGCCGAAGGGAGCGGGCTGACCGTCTCCGCACCGGCCGCGACGGACCCGGACGGCGACGCCCTCACGTACACCTGGGACGTGAACGGCGACGGGCTGTTCGGTGACGAGGTGTTCGGCACGGTGACCGACGGCGGGCGGACGGTCACGTTCACCCCGGCCCAAATGGCCGTGCTGGGATTGGCCGACGGCCTGCGAACCGTGACCACCCTGGCGGTGCGGGTGAGCGACGGGTTCCCCAACGGGACTGTCACGGCCGCGGGCACGCTCACGATCAGCAACGTCACCCCCACGATCTCCAGTTTCGTGGTGCCTTCGACCGCGACCGTCGGCCAAGCGGTGGCATCCTCAGCCACGGCAACCGACCCGGCCGGGGCGAACGACCCGCTCGCGTTCGCCTGGGTGGTGACGCTCGGCGGTGCAACCGTCGCCACGGGTTCGGGAACGACCTTCACGTTCACCCCGGCCGCCGCCGGCACCTACACCGTCGCTGTCACCGTGTCCGACGGCGACGGCGGGTCGGCGTCCGCCAGCGCGAATGTGCTCGTGTCCGCCGTGGTGGTGCCGCCCCCGCCGGTGCCGCCGGTGTTTCCCACCCCGCCGCTCGTGTTCAGCAACGCCGGGCGGGTGCGGGTGGTCTACCCGGACGGCACCACCCGCGACCTGGAACCGTTCCCCGGCTACCTGGGGGACGTGACGGTGGCCTCGGCCGACATGAACGGCGACGGCGTGCCGGAGGTGGTCGTCGGGGCCGGACCTGGGGGCGGGCCGCACGTCGTCGTTTTCGACGGGGCGACGGGGGCAGTGACGGCGTCGTTCTTCGCTTACGACGTGCGGTTCACCGGCGGGGTGTACGTGGCCGCCACCTCGGACGGGCGGATCATCACCGGGGCCGGCGCGTTCGGCGGGCCGCACGTGAAGGTGATCGCCTACGCCCGCACCGGGCAGAAGCTGGCGAACGGGCAGATCGCGGACACGGCACTCGTGACCACCTTCTTCGCCTACGACGTGGCGTTCAACGGCGGCGTGCGGGTGGCCGCGGCCGACGTGACCGGCGACGGGGTGGCGGACATCGTCACCGGGGCCGGGCCGGGCGGCGGGCCGCACGTGAAAGTGTTCGACGGCGTGACCGCGGCCGAAGTGCGGTCGTTCTTCGCGTTCGCCCCGGACTTCGCCGGCGGGGTGTACGTGGCCGCCGCGACCGGCTATCTGGCGGCGGGGGCGGGCACGTGGGGCGGGCCGCACGTGAAGGCGTTCAACGCGGCCGGGCGCGAACTGCTGAACACCTTCGCCTACAACGCGGACTTCATCGGCGGGGTGCGGGTGGCATTCGCCGACGTGGACCCCGACGGCACTCCGGAAGTGATCACCGCGCCGGGGTTAGGTGGCGGGCAGCCGGTGCGGGCGTTCCGCCTGAGTGACTTGACCACCGTCCTCTCGGTCGCCCCGTTCGACCCGCTCGACCCGCTCGGCATCTTCGTCGGGTAGTGTGTGAAGTGGTCTGCTCGCTCCGCGAGCGGGTGCGGATTTCCGCTCGCGGAGCGAGCA
>JANNQE010001395.1:0-2657 GCA_031441625.1 Planctomycetia bacterium | reverse complement strand
CGTGTTCGAGCACGACTCCATGCTCGGCAACGCCGCCGCCCACGACCTGTTCGACCTGATCGACGTGCCCCCGCTGGGAGCCGACAAAGCCCCCCGCAGCTTCAAGGAGTACAAGGTGACGGTGAGCGACCCGCCGAAGGGTGTCACCCTGCACCGGTACGTCGGGTGAACCCATGCTCCCCCTGCCTGTGACGGACGCGGCGGACGAGTACCCGCCGCTGTCCGCCCTGAACGACCTGCTCTTCTGCGAACGACCTGCTCTTCTGCGAACGCCGCTGCTTCCTGCACCGGGTGGAGGGGGTGTGGGTGGAGAACGCCCACACCCTCACCGGCTCCCGCGACCACCAGCGGGTTCACGCCCAGACGGACTCCGACACCGCCGCCGGCCGCACCGCCCGCGGGCTTCGGCTGGTGTCGCACACCCTCCGCGTGCAGGGCGTGGCCGACCTGGTCGAGTGGGCCGACGGGGTGCCGTTCCCGGTCGAGTACAAGCGGGGCAAGCGGCGGAAGTGGGACAACGACGAGGCCCAACTGTGCGCCCAGGCCATCTGCCTGGAGGAGATGCTCGGTGTGGCCGTCCCGGTCGGGGCCATCTTCCATGTGAAGACGAAGCGCCGCCGCGAGGTGCCCTTCACCCCCGCCCTCCGCGACCACACCCGCCGGGCCGCCGCCCGCTTGCACGAGTTGCTCGCCCAGACCACCGCCCCGCCGGCGGTGCTGCACCCCAAGTGCAAGCAGTGTTCCCTGCACGCCGTCTGCCTGCCCGAACTGCTGTCCCACCCGGCCACCTACGCCCGCGCCGCCCAATCCCTTTTCACCACCTCCCACGGGTGATCGCGTGGAAGTGCAGCTCAACACCCTGTTCGTCGTCACCCGCAAGGCGACCGTCCGCCGCGACCACCTGACCCTGAAGGTGCTGGTGGAGAACGTCACCAAACTGACGGTGCCGATCCACCAGCTCGACGGCTTGGCCGCGTTCGGCGGGGTTCACGTGACGCCGTCGGCCATGGCCCTGTGCGCCGAGCACAACGTGGCGGTGTCGTTCCTCACCGAGTCCGGCCGCCTACTGGCCCGCGTGGACGCCCCCGGCTCGGGGAACGTGCTCCTCCGCCGAGAGCAGTTTCGCGCGGCCGACGACGAGGGCAAAAGGGCCGCCATCGCCAAGGCAGTGATCGCCGGCAAGATTCACAACGCCCGCAACCTGCTCCTGCGGTCTGCCCGCGAGACGACCGTCGCCGAGGACCAGCGGGCGCTCGCCGCCGCCGCCGACCGCATGGGTGACGCCCTGCCGCGGTTGGGCACCGCCGCCGACGCCGACTCCGCCCGCGGGTACGAGGGGGACGCCGCCCGCATCTATTTCGACGTGTTCGGCCGACTCGTGCTGAAGAACCGCGAGGCGTTCACCCCGAACGGCCGCACCCGCCGCCCGCCCCTCGACCGCATGAACGCCCTGCTGTCGTTCCTGTACGGCCTGCTCCGGCACGACTGCGCCGCCGCCCTCCAAGCCGCCGGCCTCGACCCGAGCGTCGGCTTCCTGCACGTGGACCGCCCCGGTCGCCCCGGCCTGGCCCTCGACCTGATGGAAGAGTTCCGCCCGCTCATCGCCGACCGGGTGGCACTCGCCCTGGTCAACCGCCAGCAGGTGTCGGCCGACGGGTTCGTGGTACGGGAGGGGGGCGGGGTGGAGATGACTGACGCCACCCGCCGGGCGGTGATCGCCGAGTACCAGAAGCGGAAGCGGGACGAGGTGACGCACCCGACGCTGGAGCAGAAGTGCCCGGTCGGCCGGCTGTGGTTCCTCCAGGCCCGCATCCTCGCCCGCGTGCTGCGGGGCGACCTGCCCCAGTACGTGCCGTGCGTGCTCAAGAACTGACCGACGGATTATGGCCACCTCACCCGTGCCGGCACGGGTGAGGTGGCCGCAGTCGTTGAGAACAGGGAGGGCGTTCCCGTGCTGGTGTTAATCGTGTACGACGTGTCCACCGCCGACGAGGGAGGCCCCAAGCGGCTCCGCCGGGTGGCACGGGCCTGCCAAGATTACGGGCAGCGGGTGCAGAAGAGCGTGTTCGAGTGCCGCGTCGGGGCGACCGAGTGGGCGGCGCTCAAGCCGCGGCTGCTGGCCGCGATGAACCCGGCCACCGACTCGGTGCGGTTCTACTTCCTGGACGCGGACGTGACGGTGGAACACCACGGGGCGGGCGAACCGCTGGACATGGACGGCCCGCTGGTGGTATAAATGGGCCTGCGCGGACCCGGAGTGGTGACGAACCTACCGGGGGTTCCGCGACGGCCCGAGGTCTTTGGCAACTCGGGGTTTACGTGCAGCACCCGGCCGGCGGACGACGGATCGACTCGTGGCGGAAACGGGGTCCGCGAAAGCGGCCCTCTAACCGCCGGCCTGACCGCCACTTGCAAGGACAGCGGTTTCCCCCGTGCTCGATGGCGGGGGCGGATTGAATTTCACTCTGCCCCGGCCGCTCGTGCAGGTACACCGCAGTTTCCCCCGTGCTCGATGGCGGGTGGTGTCCTATCGCCGTTGTACAGCGGGGAAGGTGATCCACTCGCGGATGGACCACACGTGATCCGTCAGTCCGGCGGCCATGGCCGGCGTTCGTGACTGCCACCGCCCATCCGCCCCTTTCACCCGCAGGGTCCTC
>JANNQE010001394.1:0-6331 GCA_031441625.1 Planctomycetia bacterium | reverse complement strand
GGGGTTGGGCGGGGGGGTGGGGCGGCCGGCCCCCCCCCCACCCTACCCCGACGAACGACCCGTCACGCCAGTTTCTTGATGAGCACTTGCGACCGCCGGTTGCTGCGGTCGTACTGTTCGCGGCGGGCGGGAGGGAGGTCGTCCGGGCTGCCGAGGGTGTACCCGCCTTTTTGGATGAAGTAGTTGATGGCCTGCGTGCTCAGGCAGAAGAGGGTGCCCACCCCGCGGGTGCGGGCCTGCGCCTCGATGTACGCGATCAGCTTCGCCCCGATGCCCTGGTTCTCGTAGCGGGGGTCTACGAACACGGCCGCCAGCTCCGCCTTGCCCTGCTCCGGGAAGTGGTGCAGCGCGCCGCACGCGGCGATGGTGCCGTCCCGTTCGAACACGAAGAAGTCTTGAATCTGTTTCTCCAGTTCCTTCTGCGTCCGCTTCACCAACTCCTCCGCCCGCATCCCCTGCTGGATCAGCCGGTACACCCCCCGCGTGTCCTTTTTCAGCGCCGGCCGGATGGCCAGGTACTCGTTGGTGTAGATCAGCGTGCCGATGCCCTCGTTGCTGAACACCTCGCCGAGCAGCCCCTCGTCCTCCCGCCCGTCGATGATGTGAACACGCTCGACGCCGGCCCGCCCCGCCCGCACCGCGTGGCTCAGCTTCGTCACCGCCCCGGCCGTCAACTCCGCCCGATGCTTCTTGAGGAAAACGTCCGCCTCCTCGACGGTCAGTTGCCGCACCATCCCCTTCGGCCCTTTCACCCCGCCGTCGCTGCTCAAGTAGATGAGCTTGACCGCCCCGAGCGTCTTCGCCACCTCCACCGCCACCGCGTCCGAGTTTAAGCGGTACGACCGCCCGACCCCGTCGCACCCGACGGGCGGGATGACGGGGACGATGTCGTGTTCCATGAGCGACTGCAACAGCCCGGCGTCCACCCGCTCCACCCGCCCGGTGAACAAATGATCGACCCCGCCGAGGATGCCGGCCGGGTGTGCCACCAGCGCGTTCGGGCAGGCCGCTCGCAGGTCGGTCGCGCTCAGCCCTTCCAGGATTTCGTGGCTCACCCGGTTGGCCGCGGTGATGGCCACTTGCAGGGTCGGCTCGTCGGTGATGCCGGTGCCGTCCAGATCGGACGGCGTCACGTTGGCGATCTTGGCGAATCGCCCGATCTGGAACGCCGCCCCGTGGACCAGCGCCACCCGCACGCTCAGACTGCGCAAGAGCGCGATGTCGAGCAGCAGGTTGGGGAAGTTGTCGTCCTCGACGATGGCCCCGTCGATGGCGATGACGAACACCCGGTCGCGGAACCGGGGCACGTACCGCAAGATCTCGCGCAGGTCGGTGAGTTGGAGCATCTCAATTGCGGAATGCGGGGGGCGGAGTGCGGAATAGAATACGCCGTCTCGCCGGTATGTTACTCCGCCATCCCCGTTCCGCATTCCGAGTTCGCCATGACCGAGAAAGTCGTCATCATCGGTTCCGGCCCGGCCGCCTGGACCGCCGCCATCTACGCCGCCCGCGCCCAACTGAACCCGCTCGTCATCCAGGGCGACCCCCTGAACAACACGAACAAGCAGAACGGCACCCTGCCGCTCGGCCAACTGGCCCTCACCACTGAGGTGGAGAACTTCCCGAGCTGGCCGGCCGGCGACACCCGCCAGTATCTGAAAACGGCCCTGAAGCCGGACGACACCGACTTCCCGTACTGGGTGGCCGACGACAAGGAGCAGCCGACGCACGGCATCAACGGCCCCGAACTGATGGCCCTCATGCGGCAGCAGGCGAAGAACTTCGGCACGCGGGTGGAGAGCAAGGACGTGGTGAAAGTGGACCTGAGCAAGAAGCCGTTCACCCTGACCACCCACGACGGCGAGACGGTGAGTACGCACACGCTCGTCATCGCCACCGGCGCGCGGGCGAACTACCTCGGCCTGCCGAGCGAGGACAAGTATAAGAACCGGGGCGTGAGCGCGTGCGCCGTGTGCGACGGCTTCCTGCCCATCTTCCGGAACAAGCCGCTCGCGGTGGTCGGGGCCGGCGACTCGGCGTGCGAGGAGGCGACGTACTTAACCAAATTCGCCAGCAAGGTGTACATGGTCGTGCGACGCGACGCGATGCGGGCGAGCAAGATCATGGCCGAGCGCGCCCTGAAGAACCCGAAGATCGAGGTGAAGTGGAACACGGTGGTGGACGAGGTGCTAGGGAACGAGAAGGTGGTGACGGGCGTGCGGCTGAAGAGCACGAAGGACGGCGGCACGGAGGAGCTGGCCGTCGGCGGCATGTTCTGCGCCATCGGGCACACGCCGAACGTGGCCTTTCTGGACGGGCAGTTGGCGTTGAACGAACTCGGGTACGTCAAGTGGACGACGGTGGCCCGCACGTACACGAGCGTGGACGGCGTGTTCGCCGCCGGCGACGTGGCCGACGACTACTACCGCCAGGCGGTGAGCGCGGCCGGCACGGGGTGCATGGCGGCGCTGGACGCCGAGCGGTGGCTCGGCCACCACGGGCTGGTGTAGCGACCGCGACGACCGTACCTGTACTGTCGTCGCGGCGATCAAGCGAGATCGATCACGGGCAGGTGTCGCACACCCGGAACGGGACGGAGCCGATGATGGTGGTCGGCCCGCCGTAACACACGCGGGTGACGACGAGCAGGTATTGCTCGCACACGTTCACCGCCGCGGCCGACTTGCCGGCCTTCGCCGACGAGTACGCCGCCGCCTGTTCGGGCACGTGCTTGAAGGTCGGAAAGTCGAAGTCCTTCTCTTCCGCCGTCACGGCCGGGCCGGTGAACGCGTGCCGCACGGTGTCGGTGTCGACCGCCGCGTACACGGAGAAGAAGTAGTAGCAGTACGGACCGGGGTCGGGCGGGTCGATGTAGAAGTACACGGTCTGCCCGCGGGTGTAGCACCCGTTGTTGTCGCCCACCAGAACCACACCGCTGCCGGTGAGTCGGATGGGTCGGGTCGGGACGGCGGCAGCCGCCTTCGCACTTTTCTTGGCCACTGGGCTCCTCTCGGACGGGGGATGGGGATGTCACTCGGCCAGTCGAGTGAGTCGCAGGTTCTGGAAGGCGGCCGCGCCGTTCCGGACGTAGATGCCGAACCCGTGGCCGAACACCGGGCGGGTGAGTTTCACCCCCTCGGCGAGGGCGAACGGCTTCTCGATCATCCACAGGTCCTTTTTCAGGTCGAAGGGCGGACAGTCCGCCGCGTTCCCGTCGCGCTCGGCCGTCACCCGGTCCGGCCACACGTCGATCACCAGCCGGTGAAAAGTGACCGGCCGGTCATAGGAGTCTTGGGGGTCGGGCGGGCCGACACGTTTCGGGTATTGGACGGTGAACGGTGTGAGCATTGTCATGGCATTCGCCCGAGGCCCGCCGTCGTAAGGCAAGAAGCGGGCGGGTGCCGCGGCGACGTAGTGGTTCAACAACTCTCGCCGGTTCTGCGGGTGTCGCTCACCCGCCCCGAAGTCGTTGATGTACCCCAAGTGGAAGGCGTTGCCTTCCGGCCACGCGTGCGACTTCTCGATGGCGTACAGACCGGCGCGAGTCGGTTGGTCCCTGGTGCCCAACGCCACATCGACCTCCCAACGCACCGGGAAGGGGAGCGGCTCGTTGAACACCTCGTGGAAGTACTGGTGCGCGGCGGACAGGGTGCACACGTTGTTGACGCCGAGTTGAACCGACCCGACCCCCTCGAACCCGCGCAATGTGCCGACCTGTTCGACCGGCAGCCCCACGTCTCCGATGAAAGTGACGAAGTCACCCGGTTTGGTCAGCCGTTCGGCCAGGGTCGCTTTCACCACGACGGGCGAAGTCGGCGGGGTGTACGCGTCCGTCTTCGGCCAGAACGCCGACGCGAACGCGCCGGCCACCAGCAGCAGGCCCACCGCGCCCCCGACCGCCACCCACCGCCGCGAACCGCGCTTCGCGGGCGGTAGCGGTGCCGACTCGCTCGGCGTCGGCACGACGGGCGGCGGTTCGACGGCCGTCCCCAGCCACTCGTCCAACTCGGCGGCGAACTCGGCGGCCGTCTGGTAGCGGTCGTTCGGGTTCTTCGACAGCGCGCGGCCGATGATCCCCTCCAGGCGGTCGTCCACGCCCGGCGTGCAGCCGGGGTGCGAGCGGACGGGCCGCGGGTCTTCGGTCTGGAGTCTGGCCCGCCCCTCCGCCGTCAGGGGGTCGAAGGCGAACGGCAGTTCGCCCGCCAACAGGTGATACAGCATGACGCCGAGTGACCACAGGTCGGCCCGCGCGTCGTGCTCCTTCGACCCCCGCTCGAACACCTCCGGGGCCATGTGGCTGAGCGTGCCGAGGAGGGCGAACCCCTGAGTGCTCAGTTCGGCGTCGTCCCACCGCGCGCACCCGAAGTCCACCACCACCGGGCGGCCGGCGTCGAACATGACGTTCGACGCCTTCAGGTCGCGGTGGAACACGCCGTGCTCGTGCGCGTGCTGCACGCCGCCGGCCACCACCGCCACCACCCCCACCGCCCGCCCCGCCGAGGTGCGGAACTCGCTCAGGCGGTTGGCCAGCGAGTGGCCGTCCAGATAGGCCATGACGAAGTACGGCTCGCCGTCGAACTCGCCCCGCTCGAACACGTCCACCACGTTCGGGTGCTGGAGTTGGGCGAGGATGCGGGCCTCGTCCTGGAACCGCCGGCGGGCGAACACCGACGCCTTCGCCTTCCCACGCATGAACTTGATGGCCACGTGCCGTTGCAGTTCGGTGTCGAAGGCGTGGACCACTTCGCCCATCCCGCCGCGGCCGAGTTCGCGCACGAACGAATACTTCGGCGGCAGTGTGAACTGCTCCGGCGTCGGGGTGGACTCGGTCCGCCCGGTGCTGGCCTCTCCCCGCCTCGCGAATTGTTGGTCACGAGTTTCGGCGTGGGAACCGACGACCGGTGCCGCACCGTCGGCGGTGCGCGTCAGATCGAGGTCGATGGCAAGTTGAGCGTCTTGGGGCGGCATGGGGTGGCCACCGGACGGAATTGGAAACACGTTGTCCGAAGTTTAGGCAAACCAGTGCTGAGAATCTAGTGAGAAATTCGTGACGTGTCAACATTTCCGGCGGAAGTGCAGAGCGGGATACGAGAGTCGAACTCGTCTCACAGCCTTGGGAAGGCTGGGCACAACCGATATACCAATCCCGCAACACTTCAGATGATAACGCCTCGCCCGGCGACGGCAAGTCCTGCTCGTTCACTGCTTGGCGGTGGCGTCAGTTGCCGCGGTGCCGGCGAACTTCTTCACGTAGTACACCAGGTCCGCGATCTCGTCGGGCGTCGCCTCCTTGCCGAACGCCTTCATCGGCGTGCCGGGGATGCCCAGGTAGATCCGCCGGTACAGGTGCTCCGCCTCCGGCCCGCCCTTGAACACGTTGGCGGTGAAGTCCCGCGGGTAGGCGACGCTGCCGTTGTCGTTCTTGCGGTTCGGGTCGATGGTCCCTTTGCCGTCCGGCCCGTGGCAGCCCAGGCAGCCGAGCTTGTTGAACAGCGCCGCCCCCCGCTGCTCGTACCCCACCTTCGCCTCCGGGAACGGGGCCGGCAGCGGGCACGGCTCCGAACCGGTCACGTCGGCCACCACCTCGGCGAACCACTTGTCCTGCTTCTCCTTCTTCGGCGGCCAGTCTTTCTTCGGGTCGAAGTCATCGTCCTTCTTCGCCTTCGCCAGTTCGGTCGCCAGGCGTGAGGCCAGCAGCCGGTCGGGTTTGAGGAACCGCGTCTTCACGTACCCGACGATGGCTTTCACCTCGGCGTCTTTCAGGTCGCCGAAGGCGGGCATGGGCGATCCTGCGATGCCACGCTTCACGAGCGCGACGAGCACGTCGTCGGTCGGGATGCCGCCGAGTGTGCCGGCCGCCCCCTGCGGCTGCTTCAGGCCGTTCAGCGTGTCGGTGAACTTGAACCGCTCGTACCCGAAGTGGCGGGCCTTCGGCAGCATCGGCGTGGGGCCGTTGCCGTCGCCGTTCGTGCCGTGGCAGCGGGCGCAGTGGAAGGCGTACAACTCGCCGCCGTCCGCGTCGGTGCCGGCGTGGGTCGGTTCGGCCTTGGCCACGCGGGGGGCATTCAACAGGTCGGTGGCCACCCACCCGCCGGAGGCGACGGCCGCGAGCAGGGCCAACGGCAGGGCGAACAGCACGGCGCGGGCGGGGAACGACAACCGCGGTTTCGGGGCGGGGGCCTCAGTCATGGAACAACCTTCGACGACGACAAGGGAACGCGGTGGGTGTGCTACTCGATGTCGGCGAGTTCCTTGGAACCCAGGGTTCACACCCTGGGCTATTGGCTGTCGCCCCTTCGGGGCTTGAAGCTCATCACAGCCCCGAAGGGGC